>CAMWMM010000456.1 GCA_947175285.1 uncultured Lachnospiraceae bacterium | reverse complement strand
AGAATCTCATTTCTATCCATAAACAAATCAGGTTCACCGAGGAACTGACGGATTACCCGCCCGCAGCCATAGTAATTCATGGGAGAATCCCATTCTTTTCCCTGTAGGTAAGGCGCACAATCCCCCCAGTCTTCCGCCAGAATATAAGCCTGTGGGTTTTCTTCCCGTATGCTTGTGCGAATCTCCGGCCACAGCTCATGTGCCAGCTGTACCTCATTATGCCTTGCAAAGACATCCGCCACGTCAAATCTCCAACCGTCAATACTGTACGGCGGTTTTAACCACTTTTTGAGTACGGAAGTTTCCGCCCTGTAAATCACATCCCGAAGAGAATCCGCCGTATAATTCAAAGTGGGCAGTCCCGGATTATCCCACCATCCATGATAGGTATTATCATCCTCGAAAAAGTAGTAACTTCTCTCGGGCGAATCAGGATTATTATATGCGCCCACTGACTTGTCAAAAAACAGTCCGTCTTTGTTAAACCACTTGTGTGCACTTCCCGTATGATTGATGGAAATGTCCAAAATAAGCTTCATGCCGTTTTCATGCAATGCCCGGGACAATTCCGCCAATGCTTCATCCCCGCCGAAATGCGAATCTACATGAAAATAATCAATACAGTCATATTTATGCACCGATGGTGCTGTAAATATGGGATTCAGGTACACCGCGGTAACACCTAACTCTTTCAGATAAGGAATTTTATCCTGAACGCCCTGTAGATCTCCGCCATAAAAGTCCAGACAGAAGCCTTCCTCATAGGTAAGCGCCTTATCCTCCCAGTTGTCCATATGAATCGCAGGATGACCGTTTACACTGTATTCCCCGCTTTTCACATCATTGTCGGGATTCCCGTTACAGAACCGTTCGGGGAAAATCTGATAAAAAACAGCCTCTTTTACCCATGCGGGCTGTACATAATCCGCCAGCAGGACAAAATCATAGGTATGATCGGGTATATAGGTTGTAATCCCTTTTTGATTGTAAAAATACACAATATCGTCACATACTATATAAAAATGATACTGCATCCGGTTTTCCAAAATTTTCAGTTCTGCCGCATAATAAGCAAGACCATGTTCCGTTTTCTTTTTTTCCGCCTCTATCAGTTCTTCTGCGCCATTAGGCACTGTTCTTAAAAAAACATGGCGCACCGGAGCGTCTTCATACATCCTAATCCAAATTGTAACCGTATCAAAAAGTTTTGGTTCCGGTTTACTGACAAAACAGGATGTTCCGTCGCTATATACACTTTCCAGCCATTGTTCCATACTTATCTTCCTTTCATCTCTTCTTTCTCATCCCGCGATTTTCAATTTATTTCTCTTACCGACTGTCTCTCCACGATTTCTACATCAACTTTTTGGTCGAGCACCAATTTTTCTTTATTTCGTATCATCCGGAATAAACACTCTCCTGCAAGCAAAGCTTTTCTCTCCAGATTCTGAGATACCGTAGTAAGCTTCGGATTAGAATACCGGCACTCCGGCAGATTATCAAATCCTATCACGGAAACATTTCCCGGCACATTCAACCCGCACAGACGTAAGCCCTCCATAATGCCAAAAGCAAGAATATCAGACATCGCCGCCACCGCGGTAAATCCCTCATCCGAAAATGCAATCTTTTTTCCAACCTCTACTCCGTATTCGTAAAGCGTCCATGCTTCAAAGATGCATGCCTGATTTACCTCAATTCCCTGTTCTCTACATGCATCACAAAATCCACGATACCTTTCATGGACAACTCCGGGACTGTTTATATTCGGACCTGCAAAAGCAATTTTTTTATGTCCTTTCGCAATCAGATATCTGGCAGCCAGAAAACCTCCTTTATAATCGTCAATACCCACATTCGCGATTTCCAATTCCTCCGCATAGGTATCAATATATACAGTCGGTATTTCCAAACGGCTTTGAATATCCTCTACTTCCTTCTTAAATGCTCCCATGAAAATCATCCCGTCTACATACCATGTAGAAAAAAGAGGAATAATCTCCTTACATTCTTTTACGCTGCGTATCATCATATAATAGCCCTGTCTGCGTATGTAATTTTCCAATAATGCCAATATCTGTGTGTTATAGGGACTTACCGAGAAGGCTTCCTCCTCGCTGAGGTTCGGCATAACCACTCCGATAATTTTACTTTCTTTCCGCGCAAGACTTCTGGCAACTGTACTTGGTTTATAATCATTCTCTTCAATAATCTTCTGCACTTTGTCAATAGTTTCCCGCGACACCTTATGAAAATTACCGTTAATAACATTGGAAACGGTTGCTGTGCTTACCCCTGCCTCTTTTGCAATATCCTTTAAGTTCATCTGTCTGCCTGCCTTCCTGAAAACCGAATCATTTTTCTCATCCGCTTTTGATATCTACGTAGCCCATCCAGACTCGTAAGCTTCCATTCCCAGTTAGGGGTTCCTACAGTTCCTGGTGTATTTAATCTTGCAGCATCATCCAGTTCAAGAATATCCATCAGCGGGACAATTGCCATGCATGCTTTACTCCGGTACACAAACCGTACCATTTTAGCAGAAATGCTTTCCCACGGCATTCCAAACGCCATCAGCTTTCTTCTGACTTTCTTCTTTTCCTGTCTGCTCAGATTCTGATACCAGCCTGCAACGGTCTGGTTATCATGGGTTCCTGTATAAATCAGCTGATGTTCTCTCACACTCTCCGTAGAAAGCAGGGAAAACTCAGCTATATTCATTCCTATGAAATGGTAATGGTCCCGCAGTTTCAGTACTTCGTCCCGCAAATCTCCCAAATCTTCCGCCACAATCTGTATATCAGGCAGTTCTTCTAATACCCTGTCGAAAACCCTGTAGCCCGGGGCTTCCACCCATTCCCCGTCCACTGCAGTTTCACAGGAAGACGGAATCTTCCAATAGGTATCAAAAGCCCGGAAATGATCAATTCGGATAATATCATATAGTTTACAACTATATTTTAACCGTTTTACCCAGAAATTGAAATTATTTTTTTCCAGGTTTTCCCAATCATAAATAGGATTTCCCCAACGCTGCCCGGTCTCACTAAAATAATCCGGCGGCACTCCCGCTATAAACCGTGGTCTTCCGTCTTCATCCAACAAGAAGTCTTCCCGACACTGCCAGACATCCAGTGAATCAATTCCTACGTAGAACGGAATGTCCCCCATAATTTGTACTCCGTTTTTATTGGCATATTTCTTCAAACGGCTCCATTGACGCAAAAACATATACTGTAAAAACATCTGGTACTGTATTTCATCTTTCAGATGACTGATATCATATTTCCGGTCTAAAATCCAGTCCTGCTGTTCTTTGGGCCATTCATTCCAGCAACGCATATCATTCTGTTTTTTTAAAGCGGCGAACACGGCATACGGATAAACCCACTTCAATTTTCGAAACTTAAGAAATCTTTCCTGTTCACTGTCCTTTTCCCAAAAGCTGCGGTATGCTTCCCTTAAGTACGGTTCTTTATAAGCTCTGACCCTGTCATACGCAATACGCTCAGAATTCCCTGTCTCTACATAAGGCACTCTCTTCCGATGCAGATAACCTTCCTTCTCCAGAAGTCCGATATCTATGTACAATTCATCTCCTGCAAAAGAGGAATACGGCTGATAGGGAGAATTACCGAATCCAAGCGGATTCAGCGGAAGAATCTGCCAAATTTTCACTCCCATCCGCGCCAGTATATTAACAAACTTATATGCCTCCTTTCCAAAACTGCCTGCCCCGTCTTCGGAAGGCAGGGAAGACACCGGCATCAAAACTCCTGCCATTCGTTCTTTTTCAATCCCCATTCCATCAACCTTCCTTTCCTGATATAATCCAAAATTCCCATGGCTTTAATATTACTTCCCCATTCAGAGCGTCTTCACTGATTGGATAATCCTCCATTCTGATTTCATCTCCTCCTTCTCCATGTAATAAGACCGTTTCCGTTCCGTCAAATATTCCAGATACATCTATCGTCTGTTCACGTTTTGATAAGTTGTAAAGGCACTTAATGCAGTTGTCATCTTTCTGACGATAAAAAGCAAAAATATTTTTATTATCTGTCTCGTAATAATTTATGCTGCCGCCATAATTACCGCAATATAGAGCCGGATTCCCACTTCGGATTTCTCCAAGCCCCGCCAGAAGTTCCCTATAAGAGTAGTCTGAACTTTCCCAATCCACCGTATCCCTTTCCATAAACGCAATCTTATGATCCAGTCCGATTTCATCGCCGGTGTAAACAAGCGGTGCACCGGGAATTGTATAGATAAAAGAGAACATTGCCGGCAGACTGTCTGCCCCAAAGCCTTCCATAATCGTTCTTTCATA
>CAMWMM010000455.1 GCA_947175285.1 uncultured Lachnospiraceae bacterium | reverse complement strand
CGTCTCGCCCTCTTTATTACCGAACATGCCCATATCCATACCCGGCATGGAATACATCTTCATCATATCCTGCATTCTTCTGCTTTCCTCGGATAAGGTAATCATGGAAGAAATCTTCTTGTTCTTTAACTTCTCCACTTTTACGGTAATAGCGTCTTTCTTTAGGACTTTCTTCATCAGCTTGGCAATTTCTTCCGCCTGTTCTTCCATTTCTTTCTCGGCTTTTTTGGAAGTCTTTGCCTTGAAGGTGTCTGTCAGGTCGGCATCGATTCTCTGGAACTTGATACCTTCATTTTTTGCCTCTAACTGAGAAACAAAAGGCTGGTCAATATTATGCGTCAGAATAACAGCATCCATTTTTGCTGACTTGAACATATTGATATACTGGCTCTGCTGTTTTTCGTCAGTCACATAATAAATGACTTTTTCTTTCTTTTCCTCTTCTGCTTCCGTATCCTCACCTGAAACGGTTTCGCCGTTTTCGTCTACCACTTCGGCTTCGACTTTTTCACCGTTCTCGTCTACGACTTCTGCTTCAACTTTTTCTCCGTTTTCATCAACAGCTTCTGCTTCGTCAGGGTCTATCTTGTTGACTTCCAGACATTCCGGCAGAGTCATATACACGCCGTCCAGATTCTTGAACAGGATATAATCTGTCATCTTCTCGCAGAACTTATCATCCTTTAAGCAGCCGAACTTAATAAACGGACTGATATCATCCCAGTATTTCTCATATTCCTCTTTTTCGGTTTTGCACATACCGGATAATTTATCCGCTACTTTCTTCGTAATGTATTCATTGATTTTCTTTACAAAACCGTCATTCTGCAATGCGCTTCTGGATACGTTAAGCGGCAGGTCGGGACAGTCGATAACGCCCTTTAACAGCATCAAAAATTCCGGAATGACTTCCTTGATATTGTCTGCAATAAAGACCTGATTGTTATATAACTTAATGGTTCCCTCAATGGATTCATATTCCATGTTGATTTTCGGGAAATATAAAATACCTTTCAAATTAAACGGATAATCCATATTCAGATGAATCCAGAATAAAGGCTCCTTATAATCCTGGAATACCTTCCGGTAAAACTCCAAATATTCCTCTTTCGTACATTCATTCGGATGTTTTGCCCAAAGCGGCTGTGTCTCGTTCAGAAGCTCCGGACGTTTTGTAATCTTTAATTTCTGCTCGTCCTCTTCTTTTTCCTTCTTAATCTCTTCTACTACATTATCGGAATCTAACTTCTCCGCTTCCGTAATAATCTGTGTTTCCGTTGTATTTGCCTTGGAGAGATAAATTTCTATCGGCATGAAAGAACAATACTTTTTAATAACTTCTCTTGCCTTATATTCATTACAGAACTCCAGACAGTCTTCATTGATAAAAAGAGTAATCTCCGTTCCGACTTCACTTCTTGTACCCTCGTCCATATCAAATTCCGTACCGCCGTCGCATTCCCAATGAACCGCCTGCGCGCCCTCTTTATAAGAAAGGCTGTCAATATGCCCTTCATCCGCTACCATAAAAGCGGAATAAACTCCTACGCCGAAATGACCGATAATCTGATCTTCATTCGTTTTATCTTTATACTTTTCGATAAAATCCGCCGCTCCCGAAAAAGCAATCTGATTAATGTATTCTTCTACTTCATCAGCCGTCATACCAAGCCCGTTATCAATAAACTTCAACGTCTTTTCTTCCGGATTCACGATGACCTGGATTTTCGCCCGATAATCCGCCGGCAGGGAATACTCTCCCATCATGTCCAACTTTTTCAATTTCGTAATGGCATCACAACCGTTAGAAATCAGTTCACGGAAGAAAATGTCATGATCCGAATATAACCATTTCTTTATAATCGGAAAAATATTGTCGCTGTTAATAGATAAATTACCATGCTTTACTGCCATGTTATCACATTCCTTTCTTCGTTAAATAGCTTTTTCTAAAAAACAGTTTAATGCGTATATAAATAAAAGTCAAGGAAAAATTAGCACTCATTTGAAACGAGTGCTAACAATTTGTGTTTTCAGAAAATATTTTCAAAATAAATATCATAAATATCAAAAAAATCCATGGTCGTCACATCCGCGTCATGAATAAAACGAATATTCTCCCATACTTCCTCATTCAGCTTTCTTGTCAGCGTTTCCACAAAAGCGTCATACTCCTGTCCGAAAACTTCATCCCTGCGCATTTCAACAATCTTTATTTTATTGCTGTCCGTTTCTTCTTTATCAAAAGTACTGATACATTTAATGATATGATATCCGTATCCCGTTTCTACAATTTCGCTGATTTCTCCTGTTCCAAGATTAAATGCCGCCCTTTCAAATGCAGGGTCCATCTCTCCCTTTCCAAAAGAGTAAGTGCTTTTGTCATCTTCATTGTAATGCCGTATCAGCTCATCAAAATCTTCGCCTGCTGCCGCCTTTTCCCATACTTCTTCAGCTATCCGGTAACTGTCCTCTTTGGCTTTCTGCGTATACTCAATCTTTTTGCCGGTTCCATCGAGCGCATAGGTCTTAATCAGAATATGCTGTACAATAATGGTTCTTGCTTCATCATCACTGATTTCCGGATTAATGTCTTTAATAATATATTGATATACTTTGTGGGCAAGGGCATATTCCTGATACAGCTTATTAATGACATCGTCATCCACTCCCATTGCCTGCTTTTCCGTCTCATTCAGGGAAGAATAGTATGCCTGCGCAGCATGCTGTGACTGTGCCTTTTCCTCTTTCGTCAGTTCAATCTCATAACGCTTTGCCATCAGGTTCATTGTTTTTATCTGCGCAATCTGCGCAAGTGCAATGTCTTTAACGTTCTGCTCCAGCGTTACATCGCCTAAATTGATATTCCAGATTTCCGTACCATAGGCGCTCTCATATTGATTCTGAATATTCGTCAAATAAACCATTATTTCCGGCATCGTACAGGAAATCGTCTCAATACGGAATATTTCATCCTTTTCAAAACCGGTTGTCAGCACTACTTTGACCCCGTCCGCGTCCTTGTTTCCGCAGCCTGTAAGCTGCAGCATCAATATTCCTATCATTAAAAAACAGACTACAGTCCTTTTTCTATTTTTCATAATACTTTTCCTTCTTTATTGTACCAGCATTCTCCGTTTGTCAGAACATAATCCTCACCTGATAAAACCGCTTTGATATAATCCGCCGGAGAAGCCAGTTTTCTTTTAAAAGCAACCCCTCCGCCGAAAAGATTTGTCACATGAATATCCGAACCCGCTGTCATAGGAAGATGATGCTTTCCGGCATAGGCAATCGCTCTTGTATCAAACTCGGAATGATTGTGCGCCCTGCTGCGGGAATTGGAATGTGTAGCATTGACACCCTCTACCCCGTCTACCCATTCGGGAAACAGACGGACTTCGGGAATATAGCCCTCCTCCCGGTATGGATGCGCATGAATCACCATACCGCCGTTTGCATGTACAAGCCTGTACTGTTCTTCTATATCCGCCTGACGGATAGCCGGATTAGCAAGCATCCATTCTTTATCAATTCCATATAATAAAAATTCCGTTCCGTGGAATCCCGCTTCATATCCAAAGAAAACATCCAGTCCGATTTTATCGCCTTCCGCTTTCGCATTTTCATATCCTTTGCAGAACACATTCACCCACTCGTCCCAAGGTAAACTTCTGTCTACCGCAGTATTGCCGCCCCAGTTATGATCCGTTACAAATATACCCGTGTAACCGTATTCCTTACAGGCTCTTGCCATCTCTTTTCCCGTACTGGCTCCACAGGCGCTGGCTTCGGATGTGTGAAGATGAGTTTCATATAAGTATGGGTATTCTTTTTTGATTTTATCTATTATATCAGACATATCGGTGCCTTTCTATTGGTTTTTATTCATTTGCAATGCGGAAGTGAACTGCAATTTACTTTAAGAATCCTTCTACATATTCAATCTTCCATATGAATTTCTAATTTCTCCACCCGAAATCAAATACCTTTTCATATTTCTTTGTAAAGAAGTATTTTCCGGTAATATTTCATAATTAGTTGTTCTGGTGTTATATAACCACTCAATAAATTCAGTATCCACTTCACCTTTATCATAAATTTCAAACCGTTTTTGAAAATTTATAATGTTTGATTTCTCACTTAACATTTCTTTAAGTTTGCTATCCAAAAGCCATGAATGACAATAATATTTTTTATCGGCGATTTCTGGATAACATTCTGCAAAAAAGATTCTTGCACTCTCTAACGAATGATCGACTGCATGTGGCGAGAAATCAGCATTAGATGGAATGTGTAAATTTATAGCTATGTCGTTTTCAATATGTTTAATCTCATACTC
>CAMWMM010000454.1 GCA_947175285.1 uncultured Lachnospiraceae bacterium | reverse complement strand
TGATCGGGACGGTCAGCGAAAGCAAAAAATATGTGGCAGGAAATGTGGCGATGCAGTGGTGTTCCCTGGCTGCTAATATTGCCATGATGACGGCAATCACAAGTCTGCTTGCGTCATTGTGGGCAAAGACGGCAGACAGGGGAAGCATTCCGGTAACTGTGGCAGTGGCGGCCGTTGCTGTTATCATTCGCTTTGTGTGTACGGTCGGTGCCAGCCGTATGGGGTATCTATCCTCCAGGGCGGTAAAGAAGACCCTGCGTGAAAGGATTTATATGAAACTCCTGCGTCTTGGGGCCTCCTACAATCAGCAGGTGAAGACATCGGAAGTGGTCCAGGTGGCGGTGGAAGGAGTGGATCAGCTCGAAACCTATTTTGGCGATTATCTTCCGCAGTTTTTCTATGCGATGCTGGCGCCGCTTACGCTTTTTGTATACCTCTCTTTTGTGAGCATACCATCGGCAGTTGTCCTGCTTGTCTGTGTCCCTCTGATCCCTGTTTCCATAGCGGCGGTGCAGACCTGGGCAAAAAAGCTGCTTTCAAAATACTGGGGGCAGTACACGGCGCTTGGCGATACTTTTCTGGAAAACCTGCAGGGGCTTACAACGCTTAAGATCTATCAGGCGGATGACTTTAAAAATGAGGAGATGAACCGGGAGTCGGAAAAGTTCCGTAAAATTACTATGAAGGTGCTGACCATGCAGCTTAATTCCATTACCATCATGGATCTGATCGCCTATGGCGGTGCAGCGCTGGGAGTCATTATGGCAGCAACACAGTTCAGGGCAGGAAAAGTGACGCTTGCAGGGGCGCTTCTGATTATCCTGCTTGCGGCGGACTTTTTCATCCCCATGCGGCAGCTTGGAAGTTTCTTCCATATTGCCATGAATGGGATGGCGGCAAGCGATAAGATTTTCCGGCTGCTGGATCTGCCGGAGCCGGAGAGGAAAACAGCAAAGGTTCCGGAGGATTGCTCTATTGTCTGTGATGGATTGCAGTTTGCCTATGAGAAAAGAAATGACACCGCGGAGGGGAGTTCTTCTATTGAACAGGAGATTCTGCATGGTATCGGCATGGAATTTCCGAAAGGCAGTTTTACTTCCGTTGTCGGGGAAAGCGGATGCGGCAAGTCTACCGTTGCTGCAATATTGATGGGAAGGAATAAAGGTTATTCCGGCTCAGTAAAGATTGGCGGTGTGGAACTCAGAGATATAGATGAAACGAGCCTTATGAAGAACATTACATACATCAGTCATCAAAGTTATCTGTTCAAAGGAACGGTTCGGGATAATCTTTTGATGGGAAAACCAAACGCTTCAGACAGCGAGTTGTGGGAGACGCTTGCGCGGGTGAAGCTGGCGGATTTTATGAAAAGTGAAAACGGGCTTGATACATTTCTGACAGAGAAAGCCTCGAACTTATCCGGCGGTCAGTGTCAGAGGCTGGCGCTTGCAAGGGCGCTGCTCCATGACAGTCCTGTCTATATTTTTGATGAATCCACTTCCAACATTGATGTGGAGAGCGAGAATGATATTATGCGTGAAATCCATGCACTGGCAAAGGCAGAGAATGGGAAAAAGACGGTAATTCTCATTTCGCACCGCCTTGCAAATGTGACAGGTTCGGACAACATTTATGTGATGGAGAAGGGAAATATTGCGGAAAGCGGAAGGCATGAGGAACTGCTTGCAAAGGGCGGCGTTTATATGGGACTATGGAATACTCAGCAGAGCCTTGAAAATTACGGAAAAGGAGGTGCGGAAGAATGAAAAGAAGAAGCGGATTTACGGTTATGGCAAGGCTGATTGGACTTGTGAGACCGCTTACGGGATTTATGGTTTTAGCGATTGCTATGGGACTGACCGGACATCTTCTCGCTGCATTTATCACGATTCTGGGCGGATATGCAGTGCTTAATATACTGAATTTTGATGTGACGCTTAGTTTGATGACAGTATTTCTTTGTGTTGCCATATTTGCTGTATTTCGGGCGGTGCTGCGCTATGCAGAACAGGCATGCAACCACTTTATTGCCTTTAAGCTGTTGGCGTTAATTCGTGATAAGGTTTTCCGCGCCCTGCGCAAGCTCTGTCCTGCAAAACTGGAGGGCAGGGACAAAGGCGATTTGATTTCAGTCATAACTTCGGACATTGAACTCTTGGAAGTATTTTATGCACACACGATTTCTCCTGTAGCAATCGCCTTTTTCTTTACAGTCGTCATGTGTCTGTTTATCGGTTCTTTCCATCCGGCGATGGGGCTTTTGGCACTTTTGGCGTACATTATGGTGGGGATTGTGATTCCTCTTATCACTTCAAAGGTAAGCGGGGAAGATGGTATGGCATTCCGCACGAAATCCGGGGAACTAAGCGGTTTTGTCCTCGACAGCTTGCGGGGACTTTCCGAAACGATACAATATGGACAGGGGGAGAAACGCCTTGCTGGGATGAATGCAAAGACGGCTGCGCTGTCAGTGGATGAGGAGCGGATGAAGCGAAAGACAGGAAGGAACATGGCGGCAGCAAACACGGTAATCCTTCTGTTTGACTTGGGGATGTTGTTTTTGTCCGCTGTGTTGTACCAAAATGGCAGCGTTGATTTTTCAGGTGTGTTGATTCCGACAATCGCCCTGTTCTCATCATTCGGTCCTGCTATCGCCTTGGCGAATCTTGGCAGTACGCTGCAAAATACTTTTGCGGCAGGAAACAGAGTGCTTGATATTCTGGATGAAATACCTGTGGTAGAGGAAGTAAGCGGTAGAAAAGAGGTAAGCTTTGCCGGTGCAGTTGCAGAGAACGTGACTTTTTCCTACGGTGGCGAGACAGTTTTAGACGATGTATCACTACATATTCCCGAAGGCGGTATAACCGGTATTGTCGGAAAAAGCGGCAGCGGGAAGTCTACTTTATTAAAACTGTTTATGCGATTTTGGAATGTACAAGGCGGCAGCGTGAAAATCTCCGGCAGAGATGTGGCGGAGATCAATACTTCTGATTTAAGGGAGATGGAAAGTTTTATGACACAGGAGACGCATCTGTTTCATGACAGTATTCGGAACAATCTGCGGATTGCAAAACTGGATGCCACGGATGAGAAAATTGCAGCTGCATGCAAGAAAGCATCCATCCATGAGTTTATCATAAGTCTGCCACAGGGGTACGATACGCCCGTAGGGGAGCTTGGCGATACTTTATCGGGCGGGGAAAGGCAGCGTCTGGGACTCGCGAGGGCGTTTCTGCATGATGCACCATTCCTGCTCTTAGATGAGCCGACTAGCAATCTGGACAGCTTAAATGAGGCGGTTATCTTAAAATCTCTCTATGAAGAACGCGAAGGGAAAACGGTGGTTCTGGTATCTCACAGACAGTCCACCATGCGGATTGCAGATACCGTATATTCGATTGAAAAAGACGAGCAGAGCTCGTCTTGAAGAATCGCTTGCAGGCGATTCTTCTAAAGGGGGGGAAGGAAATTAAGCTGATGCAAAAGAAAATTCAGACAAAACGGGAAAGAGAGAAAGCAATGGTGTCGGAGATGATAGCACTGTACTGCAAAAAGCAGCACGGCGCAAAGAGCGGTCTCTGCGCGGGTTGTGCAGTCCTTAATACATATGCTAGGGAACGCAGCGACAAATGTCCGTTCATGGAGATGAAAACTTTCTGTTCCAACTGTAAGGTACATTGCTACACGCCGGAAATGAGAGAAAAGATTCGTGTAGTCATGCGCTTTTCAGGTCCGCGGATGGTATTCCATCATCCTGTGACGGCTGTGCGACATGTTCTGGAAACAAAAAAAGAAAAAAGACGATTGGAGAATTGTAATGAAACTTAAAAAGATATTACTTGTGATAATAGGCTGTATTAGTGTTGGACTTGGAGCTTTAGGGGTGGTTCTTCCGATTCTTCCCACGGTTCCGTTCCTGTTGCTTGCGGCATTTTGCTTTGCCAGAAGTTCGGAGCGTTTGAATAACTGGTTTATCGGAACGAAACTGTATAAGAACAATCTGGAAAGCTATGTAAAGGGAGAGGGCATGACCCGGAAAACCAAAATAAAGATTATGGTTACAGTAACTGTGCTGATGACGATCGGGTTTATCATGATGGACCAGGTTCTGGTGGGGAGGATTGTCCTTGCCTGCGTATGGGTATTCCATATCCTCTATTTTGTGTTTGGGGTTAAGACGATCAAAAAGGAGAACCTTGCAGAAGAATGATTTTATGTGATCAGGCGGTTGGATGACAAGAAACAGGAGTGTGGGTATGGAAAAAATACATTTTGAAACAGAAACGGATTGCTTTTCCTGCTGTCCTGTTATATGGAATTGCGCTGTTTACCACTGTCGGATTTG
>CAMWMM010000453.1 GCA_947175285.1 uncultured Lachnospiraceae bacterium | reverse complement strand
ATATCTATTTTTTCTTTTTTCTTCAGTTTATATAGTTTGATACCCCTTTTTAAAACATTGAATATTTTGGCAAGCCGTCCTTCTCTGCTTGGAAGCTGCAAATCCACTACCGGTATCCCCGTCGTATCATAAGCGATATCCTTTGCGTCAAAAATGGCAATCTGCACCTGATAATACGGTTTCAGCAGCTTTGCCGTTTCCACGCATACTTTTTCAAAGCCGCCCTGATGCAGCGCCGGAACAATCAATAACAGCTTTTTCATATTAAAATATCTCCCGGTTTTAACGATGTCTCGCATTCATATCGATCAATTAAAAGAGAGCCGTCCACGGTTCTGACAATCGGCTTATTGTCAAACACATCAATCACCTCTCCCGGTGCATATGCCGAAAAATCTATCATCTCATCAAAAGGATGCGCCTCCCATATCGTAACCTTTTCTTCCCCAAGCATTGCAAATGCGCCGGGAAAAGGCGCCGCCACACCGCGGATGAGATTATAGATTTCCCGTGTCCTCGCGTGGAAATCAATCTTACCGTCCACTGCGGTCCGCTTATTATACCAGGAATCAAAATCTTTTGAATCGGTACGAATCGTAATGTTTCCCTCTTCATATGCCGCAAGCAGTTTACGTATCAGATTTTTAGAGCAAATCATATTTTTGTACTGCGCCGTTCTGATATCGTCATGCGGCGTAATGGAAAACATCTCTGTCGCAAACACATTGGAGCTGTCCGCTTTCTCATCATAGCGGAACAAATTCAGATTAAATCTGGTATCCCCTAAAATAATCGACCAGTTTAAAGGTGAACGTCCCCGTCCGAAAGGCAGATAGCCGCAGTTTCCGTGAAATCCGTAAATACCATACCGAAAATGCTCTAAGACAGACGGCGGAATGATTCTCTGCCATCCCATAGAAATGCCGATATCAAAAGTATTTTCCTGTAAAAATTTCTGTGTTTTTTCATCCGTCAAAAAATAGCTGTCCGCCTCATGTACGGGAATCCCGTACTTTTCTGTCAAAACGGACAGTCCTTTATAGCCTGCCACCTGGTTTTTTTTCGTCACTTCCGGACTGATGGTAATCACCAAATCTACAGGACATATTGTATGATGAATAAACTCTACAATATTTTCCGATGTATCTTTTACGCCAAATACAATTACACGATAATTCATAAATTCTCCTTATACCACTCTATCGCAAGTGCAATTCCTTTTTTAAAATCATACTCAGGCTCATAGCCAAGCAGTTCTTTCGCTTTTGTAATGTCTGCGTTGGAGTCTCTGACATCTCCCTTTCTTGCCGGACCGAAGTTCGGCTCTACTTTCTTGTCGAGCGCTTCGCATAAATCATAATAAATATCAATGAGAAATTCTCTTCCGCCCGCACCGATATTAAACGCCTGTCCTGCTGCCTCACTTGAAGCAAGACACGCCTTCATATTTGCTTCAATAACATTGTCAATATACGTAAAATCTCTGGACTGTTTTCCGTCGCCGTTGATAGTCGGTACTTCACCGTGCAAAAGCTGTCTGATGAACTTCGGAATGACAGCGGCATACATGCCGTTCGGATCCTGACGGCGTCCGAATACATTAAAATAGCGCAGTCCGTATGTATCTAAACCATACAGTTCTTTATAAAGTCTGCCGTATTCCTCATCTACTTTCTTCGTCAGCGCATACGGAGAAAGAACGTTTCCTTCCTGCCCTTCTTTTTTCGGCAGTACCGGATGGTCTCCGTAAACGGAAGAACTGGAAGCATAGACAAATTTTTTCACGCCGTTTTGTCTTGAGGCTTCCATCATGTTCAAAGTTCCTCTGATATTGATTTCTTCGTATAAAAGCGGCATTTCAATACTGCGCGGCACACTTCCCCATGCCGCCTGATTCATAACATACGTAACGCCTGCCGTTGCTTCCATACAAGTATCCAAGTCCCGGATATCGCCTTTGATAAAAGTAAAATTATCCTTTTTCGTCAAAGGTTCAATATTTTCATATTTCCCGGTAGAAAGGTTGTCCAGACAACGCACCGTATAACCAAGATTTACTAATGCCTCACATATGTTAGAGCCGATAAACCCGGCTCCGCCGCTTACCAGAAAAATACTGTCCTTGTCAAATGTAATATTTTGAATGCTCATTTTTTATCACCTCTTACATGATTATATACCCGTCTCCACTCTGCGACAAGCAGAAAAAGCGCCATATAAAACAAGGAAAATCCGTAAATCATATACCTCGACAGACACATAATAGTCAGGGAGGTTGCGCATACATTTGCCGCAATAAATAATAGCGCAAATCCCATCATGTACACCGCCGGATTTTTTTTATCTTTACGGAATACGACAAACATCAATCCCGCTGCTGCCAGATAAATCGCAAGCGCTGCTAAATTAATCCACTTATGTACAACCGCAATGCTTCTGATAAATCCGTTCCGGCATAACAGCAGATAATCATAAAACCACTGTCCGAAACATACAGGCAGAAGCTTTCGCAGCATTTTCCCTGCCACTTCGTCTGACATACTGCTCTGCTGATAATAATCCGCTCCAAGCCCAAAATAATATTCGGACATATCAGCTTCCAAAACGTAAAACTTCAAATTATCATGAGACGCTTCCAAATACTCTGCCCGCTCCATAATGGATTCTCCTGCATACCGGTAATTTAACCCTTGCGCGTCCGCCTCCTCAAAGAATTGGTCAAAGAATTTCTTTTCCAAACTGCCTTCCTCAAATACCTCTCCGTCTTCTCTGTCACAGGCATATATCACATTTGTAAGTGTATTAACCGGACCATAAGTATTTCCCATAAAATATCCTGTTATAAAATAATTATAAGTATGCACTGATAAACTCCGGATGCCAAAAGCACAGACAACTGCAAGAACCGGGATTAACAGCTTCTTATATTGTCTGCGGGAAATGAGCCTGAATCCAACTGCCACCATCCAAACCAGAATCGTAGTCATCATCTGTCCTCTTGTCATTGATAACAGCCATGCAAATAAAAGACTCCATACCATATCTTTTTTATCTTCTTCAAAAATCACCCGCAGTATAAATAAAACAAAAAACTGAAAAAGCGGAATACACAGCGCTTCGCTCATAACGGAATTTTCTAAAAAAATACCAAGTACAGAAACGTAACGAGTCACCAGATGGGGCATGAGTTCCAGAATCAAAAGAATCAGTTCTTCGGCTCTGTTCAGAGAAAATTTTTTTTGCAAATATTCTATCAGGAAAAAGATACCAAATGCCGTAAACACATTCTGCACAATCGCCGCCAGAACAAGTCCTCCGTCTTCTTTCGCTATCACCCTGAAAAGCGCAAGAAATAACGGATACAGAGGCTCCCTGTGAACATGCATGGTAATATACTGCTCGGAATCATTATAGACACCAACTCCGTAAACAGCAAACATACCTAAAAAGAAAGCTAATAAAATTATTAAGATACCAAATGATTTTTTACGTTCACTAAGCACTTACGTTAATCTCCCACATAAATAAAATTGCTCATACCACTTCGCCTGCGCCTTTACATCAAATCCGGCTGCGGCAACCTGCTCATATCTGCTCTTTCTTTCATATTTGTCATGTGTCAGTACATATTCTGCCCATTTCTCCGGATCTTCTTCAATCCCGTATGCCGTAACCAGTTCCGTTATTTTTACTTCCCCGGCAATCGTATCTGAAATCAGGCAGCAAAGTCCTGATGTCTGCGCTTCCACCACAGTTCCCGGAAGTCCTTCAAAGCGGGATGGAAACAGAAAAAAATCCATTGCCTGATAATAATCCCATACCTCTTTCTGATTTCCGGCAAACAGCACTTTATCCGCAATTCCAAGCGCGGCGGCTTTTTCTTTCATTTCCTCCATACGCTCTCCCTCCCCTAGCAGAAGAAGGCGCGCATTTTCTCTCCGGTCCGCTATCTTTCTAAAAACCGCAAGCAGATATTCGTGATTTTTCGCGTAATGAAATCTTCCCACATGCCCGATGACAAACTTATCTTCCAAAGACAGCTTTTGCCGCATACGGTTTCGCACTTCTTCATCATAAACAAAAAGTTTTGCATCAATGGCATTGGGCACAATGGTTACTCTGCCGTTTTTTGCATTTTTTTCTCCGAATACCGCCTTTGCTGCCAGCATGGAACACGCAAACATATTATCACATTTTTTCCTTAACGGTCTTCTGAGCAGGCGGGTGATGACGCCCTTTACGCCCTTATCTACACCTGCACTCCTTGCGTGGGCAATTGTCACCGGAACACCGCACTTTTTCGCAATCGGCAGATAGATAGACGCTGTGCTCGTCATATGTCCATGGATAACCTCATAC
>CAMWMM010000452.1 GCA_947175285.1 uncultured Lachnospiraceae bacterium | reverse complement strand
GCATACTTTGGATGCTGTGGCAAAGACCATGTGTGTATCTTTGGAAAATCATCACCGTGCCGTGGATGACGCGGAGGCAACGGCGGAAATTTTTGTGAAGTTTCTGCCTATGCTAAAAAAAGAGGGCGCGGATACGTTACGGAAAGTCAATGCTATGGGCAGGTTAAGCCCTGATATTATCAAAAAACTCCCGACATACCATGCGATTATTTTGGCAAAGAATAATGTCGGGCGCATGAATCTGTACCGTTTGGTGTCAGAATCTCATCTGAACTATTTTGCCAGAAGACCGAGAATTCCCAAAAGTCTTTTACAGGAATGTAGAGAAGGCTTGATTTTAGGAAGTGCATGTGAGGCGGGAGAGTTATACCGTGCGCTGTTAGACGGCAAATCCGATACGGAAATTGCAAGGATTGTGCAGTTTTATGATTATCTGGAAATCCAGCCGCTTGGTAATAATAAGTTTATGATAGCGTCTGAAAAACTGCCGAACATCAGTTCCATGGATGATGTAATGGAAATGAACCGGAAGATTGTAAAACTGGGCGAGCAGTTTCATAAACCGGTAGCGGCAACTTGTGACGTACATTTTTTAGACCCGGAAGATGAGATATACCGTCGTATTATTATGGCATGGCAGCGCTTTGCCGATGCCGACGAGCAGGCTCCTTTGTATTTCAGGACAACAGAGGAAATGTTAGAGGAATTTGCTTACCTCGGCAGTGATAAAGCAGAGGAAGTCGTGATTACCAATACGAATATGATAGCCGATATGATAGAATCCATGTCACCGGTAAGACCGGATAAATGTCCGCCGGTCATTGAAGACAGTGATAAACAACTGACGGATATCTGCTATAAAAAGGCGCATGAAATATACGGTGAAACATTGCCTGAGATTGTGGAAGCGCGTCTGAAAAGAGAGTTAAATTCCATTATCTCAAACGGTTTTGCCGTTATGTATATTATTGCACAGAAATTAGTGTGGAAATCCGTTGAGGATGGCTATCTGGTAGGCTCGAGAGGTTCTGTTGGTTCTTCTTTTGTGGCTAACATGGCGGGTATTACGGAAGTAAATTCCCTAAGTCCGCATTATCTGTGTCCAAACTGCCATTACTATGATTTTGATTCCGAGGAAGTGAAAGCGTTCAGCGGCGGCGCAGGGTGCGATATGCCGGATAAGGATTGCCCAAATTGCGGCACTCCTCTTAGAAAAGAAGGATTTGATATTCCGTTTGAAACGTTTTTAGGGTTTAAAGGCGATAAAGAACCTGATATCGACTTGAATTTTTCGGGAGAGTATCAGAGTAAGGCGCATAAATATACGGAAGTAATTTTCGGCTACGGACAGACATACCGCGCCGGAACCATCGGTACACTGGCGGATAAGACGGCATTTGCTTATGTAAAAAAATATTATGAAGAACACGGAGAGCAGAAAAGAACATGTGAAATTAACCGCATCGTTGCAGGCTGTACCGGTGTCAGAAGAAGTACGGGACAGCATCCGGGCGGTATCGTTGTGCTGCCGGTGGGAGAGGATATTAACTCTTTTACCCCGGTACAGCATCCGGCAAATGATATGAATACGGATATTATTACGACACACTTTGACTATCACTCCATCGACCATAACCTTTTAAAACTTGATATTCTCGGGCATGATGATCCGACGATGATCCGTATGTTACAGGATATCACGGGAGTAGATCCGGTTACGATTCCGTTGGATGATAAAGGGGTTATGTCGCTTTTTAAATCTACGGAAGCGCTTGGCGTGACACCGGAACAGATTGGCGGCTGTAAGCTTGGCTGTCTTGGCATTCCTGAATTTGGAACGGATTTTGCCATGCAGATGGTTATTGATGCCAAACCGCAATGCTTTACCGATTTGGTGCGTATTGCAGGGCTTGCTCATGGAACCGATGTATGGCTTGGCAATGCACAGACTTTGATTGAAGAGGGAAAAGCCACGATTTCCACGGCAATCTGCTGTCGTGATGATATTATGATTTATCTGATTCAGATGGGCGTGGACCCGGCTTTGTCTTTTACGATTATGGAGAGCGTCCGTAAGGGAAAAGGACTGAAACCCGAGTGGGAAGAGGCGATGCTTGCGGCAAATGTACCGGACTGGTATATCTGGTCGTGTAAGAAAATTAAATATATGTTCCCGAAAGCGCATGCGGCGGCTTATGTTATGATGGCATGGCGTATTGCATATTGTAAAATTAATTATCCGTTAGCGTATTATGCTTCTTTTTTCAGCATTCGTGCATCCGGTTTTTCTTATGAAATTATGTGTCAGGGGCAGCAGCATTTACAGAACGTGATGGCGGACTATAAGCGCAGGAGTGATGAACTCAGCAAAAAAGAGCAGGACACCTACAAGGATATGAGAATCGTTCAGG
Source organism: uncultured Lachnospiraceae bacterium (assembly GCA_947175285.1). Next base: position 1,954 of record CAMWMM010000452.1, on the reverse strand, counting down.
AAATGTATGCCAGAGGTTTTGATTTTATGCCGATAGATATTTTTTCTGCGCAGGCAAGACTTTTTCAGGTTGTTAATGATAAGCAGATTATGCCGTCTTTAAGCAGTATAGACGGTATGGGTGAAAAAGCGGCGGATGCTGTTGTGGAAGCGGCAAAAGACGGTCCGTTTTTATCAAAAGATGATTTCCGCGAGCGTACAAAAGTATCTTCGACGGTTACGGAATTAATGGATCGTTTAGGATTATTAGGCGATTTACCGGAGTCCAATCAGATTAGTTTGTTTGATTTTGTAAGCTAAGCGTTCCCCTTTTTTTTCCGGTTCATATAATAGAACATAGGAAAAAAGGAGAAGTTTAGGCTTATGGCGATTGGTTACTTAATCATACAGGCGAGAACGGCTCATGATGCGGTTCCGCTTGCAAATATCCCTATCAGGATTTTAGATGATGAGGGGCGGACAGTTTATGATTTGACAACGGATGAAAGCGGAGAAACACCGTTAGTATCTTTGGAGACAGTGGAAAAAAGCCTTTCTTTGGATTCTTATTATGTAGGAGAACCTTATGTAAGTTATGATGTTCTCGCAAGAAGCGCAGGTTTTGATTCCGTTTATGTTTCCGGCATTCCTATCTATGAAGGAGAGACTGCGACGCTGCCGATTATGTTAGTACCGATGCAGGAGCGGCAGCGTTCGCCCGAAACGACAGAGATTGCCATTGGAAAACCTGCGGCGGCAATGCGGCAGGGGCGGTATCAGGAAGCGCCTGTCACGGAACCGCGCGTTCTGCGTCAGGTTGTCATTCCGGATCCGATTACCGTGCATCTTGGCGCACCGTCTTCTAACGCTTCGAATGTACAGGTATCTTTTCCGGACTATGTCAAAAATGTAGCGAGCAGTGAAATTTATCCTACGTGGCCGGAAGCGTCTCTGCGGGCAAATATCTATGCCATTATCACGTTTGCCCTAAACAGGGTATATACGGAGTGGTACAGGAGCCGCGGTTACAATTTCGATATTACCAATTCTACGGCATATGACCAGTATTTTGTCTACGGACGGCCGATTTATGAATCGATTAACAGAGTGGTAGACGATATCTTTAACGAATATGTCCGCAGAAGAGGACAGAACGCACCTTATTTCACATCATTCTGCAACGGTACGACATCCACCTGTGCGGGACTTTCCCAGTGGGGGACGGTGACATTGGCACAGAACGGGTTGACGCCGATACAGATTCTTCGCACTTATTATCCCGATGACATTGAAATTGCGGAAACGGATGCTGTTACGGGCATTCTTTCATCCTATCCGGGAACGCCTCTCAGAGTCGGCAGTACGGGTCTTGATGTGCAGACAATACAGACTTATCTTAACAGAATCCGAAGAAATTATCCCGGTATTCCTGCCGTTACGGACGAAGCAGGTGTGTTTGGGGAGAGCACGCGCGCTGCGGTAACGAAATTCCAGAGTGTTTTCGGATTGACGCCGGATGGCATTGTTGGAAAAGCCACTTGGTATAAAATTTCCGAAGTGTATACGGCAGTTACCAGACTGGCGGAACTTAACAGTGAGGGAACTACGCTCGGCATCGGAACGGTTCCGCCGAATTCTGTCCTAAGGACAGGGTCAAGGGGCGCGGATGTGCTGACGCTGCAATACCTTTTGAATATCATTTCGGAATTTTATCCGACTGTGCCGGGAGTGACATCGGACGGCATATTCGGAAACGGTACGAAACAGGCAGTCATTGCTTTTCAAAAAGCGATGCAGCTTACGCCGGACGGCATTGTCGGACCGTCCACATGGAGGGCTCTTTATCAGAGTTATCTCGGTATTGAAAATAATATACCGGGCTCCGGCGGAGGTGGAACAGGAACGGGCGATGTAACGGAATATGTTGTACGCTCCGGCGATACCCTGTGGCTATTGGCACAAAGATACGGTACGAC
>CAMWMM010000451.1 GCA_947175285.1 uncultured Lachnospiraceae bacterium | reverse complement strand
CCACAATCTGGATATGAGTCAACTACTATTTTTCATTTGTTTTTCATGATACACTGACATAAGAAAATCTTCCAGAAAAGAAAGAAGGCGTTTGCACTATGAAGACAACGGGCATTATTGCAGAATATAATCCGTTCCATAACGGACATTTCTTTCACATAGCAAAGACAAAAGAAGTCACAGGCGCCGATTACTGCATCGTTATCATGAGCGGCAATTATGTACAGCGGGGTATTCCCGCCATCATGGATAAAGTTCTGCGTACACGCGCAGCGCTTATGTGCGGCGCGGATTTGGTAATCGAACTTCCCGTCCACTATTCATCAGCAAGCGCGGAATATTTTGCAGGCGGCGCAGTTGCCCTCCTGGACAGGCTGGGCGTCACTGACTGCCTGTGCTTTGGCAGTGAATGCGGACATATAGAGTCTCTGCTTCGTCTCTGCGATGCCCTTTCATCGGAAAGCCCAGAGTTTAAGTCTCTTTTGCAAAAACATCTGAAAGCAGGCTCTCCTTATCCCAAGGCAAGAAACCTTGCTCTCAGTGAAACTTTTCCGCAGCTTGCGGACGAACTTTCTCTTCTGCAGCATCCGAACAATATTCTTGGCGTGGAATATTTAAAAGCCCTGAAAAAACGCGGCAGCCGCATCACTCCCTATACCATATCCCGAAAAGGCGCCGATTATCATGACGCCTCCCTGCGTACTGCCTTTAGTTCCGCACTTGCCATCAGAAACTCTCTTTCTCAAAACAGCGATATTTCCCTGATAAAAGAGTTTATTCCCCCTTTGGTCTATGCGGAAATAACGAAAAATTATCAAAAATGTTTTCCGCTCTTTCCCGATGACTTTTCCTCTTTGCTTGCCTATAAAATAATTCAGGAACAGGATGCCGGATTTGGCGCTTATTTTGATATCGATAAAGATTTTTCCGATAAAATAAAAAAACTGTTTCGCTCCTATACAGGCTTTAGTGCCTTTTGTGACGCTCTGAAATCTAAAAATATGACTTATACCAGAATTTCCAGAAATCTGCTTCATATTCTGCTGAATATCTATCAGGCAGATATAGACCTCTACTGCTTACAGGATTATGTCTTTTATGCTAAAATTCTTGGCTTCAAAAAAGAATCTGCTCCTCTGTTATCGAAAATCAAGGCAGATTCTTCTATTCCTCTTATTTCTAAAATGGCGGATGCATCTAACCTGATTGCTTCGGACGCCGGCCGTAAAATGCTGGCACAGGAAATTCAGGCTGATGATATTTACCGTATGACAGTGCAGCAGAAATTCAATGTCCTGCTGCCGAACGAATATCAAAGACAGATTGTGATAATATGATGCGAACATCATATCATAAGCGCCTTATGTTGTCGCCGTTTCAATATATTTCTTAATTCTGCCATGAACAATATCGGAAACCTGCGCAGTCGTCATCCCTTTATACTCATCATAATAAAGCGGCGGCAGATAATGCACTTGTGTTTTTATCGGTCTAATCGACCACTCTTCAAAGACCTTATAAGAATCAATTAAGACAACCGGCACAATCGGCGCCTTTGCTTTCATCGCACTTTTAAAGCATCCAGCTTTAAACTCACAGACTTTGTTATGATTATGATAATATCCCCCTTCCGGGAAAATAATGTATTTTCTGCCTGCCTTTACTTCTTCCGATACCTGCTGCATCAATTTAACGGTCTGGCGCGCATCATCTATCACCAGACGCTTTCCCCGCACCAAATCAATAAACTGGGATGTCAGTATCATATGCGACTTGGCATCATCAATTACAATGGCACACGGTTTCTGATGTGTATGGACAATACCGAGAGCGTCATATTTCCCCTGATGATTCGGGAACATCACATATCCGCCCTCTTTCGGCAGATTTTCCATGCCATACCCTTTCGTTTTGATATGTCCGGCTCTCATCATTCTGTGCACGGCAAGAGTCGCATACCGATAGCACTCATCCTCCGTATATTTTTCCGGATGCTTTGCCATATATGCCATTTTCGGAATCATGTATAATCTTGGCAAATTACAGACAATCACCTGTATAAAACGTAACATGCAAACCCACTCTCTTTCCAACTATAGTAATGGGGAAAACAATTTTAAAACCGGCCCTATTACATTCATCTTCATAAACTTTTTCTTACACCATTCCATTGTAATCTCTTCCGAAACCGCAAAGGTATCTTCCATATCCTTTTTCAGTTCCATCACCGCATCGGCACGGTATAAAAAGACACCGCATTCAAAATGATGATAAAAACTCCGGTAATCAAAATTTATCGTTCCCACGGCAGCTATTTCATCATCGCAAATAACACATTTGGAATGAATAAAACCGGGCGTGTACTGGTATATTTTTACCCCTGATTCTATCAAGTTCTGATAATTGGACTGTGTCAGCCAGTAAATTGACTTTTTATCCGGAATACCCGGTGTGACAATCCGTACATCTACGCCTCTTTTCGCTGCAAGTTTCAGTGCCGTACATATCTCGTTGTCCGTCACCAAATACGGCGTAAAGGCATAAAAATACTTTCTGGCATATCCGATTATATTTAAATAAACATTTTCTCCGACTGTCTCATCATCAAACGGCGTATCGCCATAAGGCTGCACATATCCGCTGCCCCTTGTTTCACCGCTAAAATAATACCGGTACAAACTGTAATCTTTATCGGTATGCCGTGAAATATTCCACATTTGGAGAAACATCTCCGTAAAATTCCAGACCGCTTCTCCCTCCAAACGAATGCCGGCATCTTTCCAATAACCATAGACGGTTTCATAATTAATATATTCGTCTGAAAGATTGATACCGCCTGTATATCCTATTTTACCGTCAATGACGACTATCTTTCTATGGTCTCTGTTATTGAGTATGAGCGTCATAAGCGGAATCAGTTTATTAAAGGCAACGCACCGGATTCCCTTTTGCTCCATTTGTTTTTCATAGCCTTTCGGCAGTTTAAAAACGCTTCCAACATCATCATAAATCAGTCTTACTTCTACACCCTGTTTCACTTTTTTCTCAAGAATTTTCAAGATTTCATTCCACATCGCGCCCTCTCCGAGAATAAAATATTCCAGAAAGATAAAGCGTTCGGCGCTCTCAAGATCCTGCAGCAGCCGCTTCCAATAGGGAAGTCCGTCCGGAAAATAAACCGTATTTGTATTTTCCCACACCGGCGTCCCGGAATAGCGATACAAATAACTGCTCTGATTGGCAACTGCCGGATTATCAGCTTTTAACATTTCCATAATGCTCTCATTGGGAGGCATATTATTTCTCATCAACTCATTCGACAACTGTATGCTGTCCCGCAGTTTTCTCGGAATAATAACATGTCCAAATGCCAGATATAAAATCCCGCCAAACAGAGGAAAAACTAAAATCGGCACAATCCAGGCAAGTTTCACCGCAGGATTGTTCGGTTTCCAAATGATATAAAATACAATAAAAAAACTGAGTATTCTAAGTACAAGGGCAATATGCACATAATGATTTGCCCACCGGAAAATTTCTAGCAGAAAAAAGCCAACTTGCAATAATACAATCAGCGCTGTTAAAAATACTCTGTTCAACACAAACTGTAAAAATTTCCTCATATGACTCCCTGCCTTACTCCTAATATAACACAAAAATAGAAACGACGCAAACGATGAACTAGGCGCGGTACGGGTTTACATGTACCATACAGTGCTTTACCTCCGGAAAATTCTGCTCTATTTGATGATGCACACATTCCGCTGTGGCATGTGTCTCATTCAATGTGCGGTTTCCGTCCGCAGAAATCTCAATATCCACATAAATTTTATTGGCAAACAGACGAGTACGCAAAATATCAATCCCCAGCACACCATCCTGCGCCAGTATGACCTGCCGCATTTCCGTAACGGTCTTCTCATCACATGCCTTATCTACCATTTTATCCACTGCATCCTTAAATATATCATAGGCAGCTTTTATAATAAAAATACTAATGACTACGCTTGCCACACTATCGAAAACCGGATATCCGGCTCTGGATGCAAAAATACCAAGCAATGCACCGATAGAAGAAAGAGAATCCGAGCGGTGATGCCATGCATCAGCCATCAGCGCACCTGAATTAATTTTTTTAGCTGCTGCTCTTGTATACCAGAACATCCATTCTTTCACAACAATAGAAAGAATTGCCGCTGCAAGCGCAAGCGCTCCCGGTATGGCAAGTTCCTCGTAATGTCCGTCCAGAATCGTCCGCAATCCTTTGTAGCCGATACCTGCACCAGTAATGCACAACACGACAGCCAACACAATAGACGCCACACACTCCAGTCTTTCATGTCCGTACTGATGGTCTTTGTCTGATTT
>CAMWMM010000450.1 GCA_947175285.1 uncultured Lachnospiraceae bacterium | reverse complement strand
GCATCTTTAGGCGAAATCTATGATATTGTCATTGAAGATATGGATAGACAGTCACGAGGTTTAAAAGGCTAACTTCCCGTTTGTAGAACCGGGGAAATCGGGATTTATTAAGGAGTTGAAAAATGGATATTGGCATGAAAACACCCGATGATAATTTTACACTTCGTGTGGCAGCACTTATTATTAATAACAATCAGTTGCTTGCCGTAAGGCATAATAGTTACGACTGTTTTTACACTATTGGAGGAAGAATTAATCTGAATGAGACATCTGCTGATGCAGTCATTAGAGAAGTATATGAGGAAACAGGGTTTCATTTATCGATTGAGAGATTGGTATTTATTCAGGAACGATTTTGCAATATCAACAATGCCCGCCATCACGAAGTAGTTTTCTTCTACCTTATGAAGTCAACAGATGTTCAGATTAAAAATGAAACCTGTACGGATCAGCAGGAGGAAAAGCTATATTGGCTGTCAATTGATGAATTGCAGAACACGAATTTTGTTCCGGAATTTTTGAAAACAGCATTAACAAATATTCCCGAAGAGGTGGTACACATAATTTCTAAGGAATATAAAGGAGAAAAATCATGAAAAAATGGTATGATGAAGAGTATGAGTGGGAAATTGAAGTAATAGGCTTTAATAAGGATGATGACAAAACGGAAAGATTCTGCCGGAATGGTGAGGAAATCGGAGATAAATATACCTGTACATACGGATGTCCTGTTAATTCGCAGGGGCAGGGAATTTGTTCCAAAGTAATGATGTTGATGTTTCCTATTATGGAGGCGGTCAGAAGCGGTGGTGATTTGGAAAATATAGGCGGTGACAGTAAATACAGCAAAGTAATTATGTGTCCGGACGGATGTGTCTTATTTAGGATGACTGCGAAAAAGCTGGAGAATGAGAATTTTTTCAAGGGGAAATTTTTCCAGTGATAAAATAAAGGAGAAGAACTGTATGGAAAAAGTACAATACGAATTGGTGGATAATGTATTATCGGCTGAGGATTTTATTCGTTTGAAAGTAGCGACCGGATTTATAGACAGACCTTTACAGCAAGTGGAAAAAGCGCTTAAAAACGGCTTGTTCAATGTTTCGGCAGTATGTGACGGAAAAGTGATTGGAACGGGCAGACTTGTTGGCGATGGAGCCATGTACTGGTATTTACAGGAAATTATTGTGTTACCGGAATATCAGGGGAAAGGAATCGGGAAAAGTATTGTAAAAAGACTGATAGAACATATTAAGAGTGAAGCTGTTTCGGGAACAAAAATTGAGATAGGTTTGACAGCCGTGAAAGGGAAAGAGCCGTTTTATGAAAAATTCGGTTTTTCTGTCTGTCCGACGGGAATGAAAAAACAGATGGAGATAGAGACTTAAGTAATGGAAAACGGTTGTGGTTACTGTGAATATTGTTAATAATAGAATGAAACGCGGAGGTATAAAAGATGGATGCATTGAAAAAAGAAGATATTTATACGATAGATGATATCTATGCACTGCCGGATGGAGAACGGGCGGAACTGATTGACGGAAAAATTTATTATATGGCTCCGCCGAATACAAAACATCAAAGGCTGCTTAATTTTATCAGTACGGAAATAAATATGCATATAAGAAAAAATAATGGCGAGTGTGAAGTGTTTCCTGCCCCTTTTGCGGTATTTCTAAACCAGAATGAAAAAAACTATGTGGAACCGGATATATCTGTGGTCTGTGATAAAAATAAGATTACGGAAAAAGGCTGCAATGGCGCTCCAGACTGGGTGATTGAAATTGTTTCCGCAGGAAGCAAGAGGATGGATTATTTTACAAAACTATTTAAGTATAAGACAGCGGGAGTCCGGGAGTATTGGATTGTTGATCCTGTAAAAGAATCAATCATGGCATACCAGTTTGAAAAAGAAACAATGGAGCAATATTCTTTTGGGGAGGATGTACCAGTGGGGATATATGACGGTTTTTCAATCTGTGTTCAATCATTTTAGTGTTTTCAAGGATTGATATATTTTTGGAAAGGAGAAAAACATGTTTTGGGATAAGGTGTCAGGACTTTATGATTTCTTTGAAACGGTATATAACGGTAAGGTATATCAAGGTCTTGGGAAAAGAGTAGCCAAAGAAATCGAGCAAAATGATATTGTATTGGAGTGCGCATGCGGCACGGGCGCTATCAGCAGGTATATTGCGCCTAAGTGCAGGCGGTTAATTGCAACGGATTTTTCCGGAGGCATGTTAAAGCAGACATTGAAAAATTGCCGAAACTATGACAATATAACGATAAAACGGGCGGATATGACAAAGTTAAATTGCCGTGATAACAGATTTGATAAAGTGGTTGCAGGAAACGTCATACATTTGTTGGATGACCCCTGCGCCGCAGTAAAAGAACTGGAAAGGGTATGTAAAGTTGGCGGAAAAATCATTGTTCCGACATATATTAATGCGTCTGACGGCGTTAATCAAAAGGCCGTGCGTTTGCTTGAACTTGCAGGAGCAAGTTTTAAGCGGCAGTTTGATATGGCTTCCTATAGAAAATTTTTTGAAGATGCGGGGTATGAAAATGTAGAATTTGATATCGTTCAGGGAAGAATGCCCTGTGCGGTAGCGATTATTACGAAGCAATAGATGAAGTTATGCAGACTTTTCGCTGTTTGATTTTGTTTAATGCCTATGATATACTACCGTGGTAAATGCACTTTGGTAATAACTGAAAAAGATAAAAAGGAGACAAATGATGAAATGTGATAAGAGTAGGGAAATCTTGAAGACATTACAGGAAAAATACCTTTATCTTGTTTTGACGGTTATTAGTGGTATGATTCTGTCACTTTGCTTTCAGGATACAATTAATTATGACGAGTTTTTCAGCGTACAGTGGTGCCGCCTTTCCTGGGGGGGGGCATAGGCACATTGCTACAGCAGCTTATTGAAGATGTGCATCCTCCGCTGTATTATTTTGGCTTGAAGATTATTCTGGATATTTCTCATGAGAGTCTTGTGTGTGCGAGACTTTTTTCAGCAGTTTCCTGTATTGTATTCCTATGGTGTGGAGCTTTGTTTTTACAACAAAATTTTGGAAAGAAAAGCGCAGTATTCTATGTTTTTTTCCTATATTTGAATCCGTTTATGCCGCAGAAGGCAACTGAAATCAGAATGTACATGTTTGCCAGTATGTTTGTTATTTGGTGTGGAATTGTTACATTAAGGTTAATGAAAAATGAGAATAAAAGAGAGTGGATTAATTTTGTGGTAAGCAGTTTGCTTGCGGCTTATACACATTATTATGCCTTGTTGACAGTGGCATTTTTGTATGCGGGTATTTTGCTTTGGTTTCTTATCAAATGGAACAAAAGAGGAATATACAGATGGTTTTTCTGTTCTGTGGCTACTGTGCTTGGTTATCTTCCGTGGCTTCCAACAGTGATCAGGCAGATTGGTGATGTTAATAGTGGATATTGGATTGAAGCTCCGTCGTCCAGATTGGCGCCATTAAGAGAATTGTTTTACAGCAGGATGGGATATGAAATACGATATTCAGAGCATGTATATATTTTATGTCTGTTAGCGTTTGTTATGATCGCTTTTATTACATTTATCAGAACAAGGTGTGTAGAAGCGTATTGGGCGTTAGTATGTAATAGTGCTCTTTGGGGGATTTTAACTTTTTCAATCGTTTATATGCAGTATTTTAGACCAATACTCGTCAGCAGATATTTGATTATGGCAGTGTGTCTTGCAACGCTGGGCGGTTGTAGTACAATACGTTTTATAAATAGGTACATAATACTTTTGTTTTGTGTTTTTTTTCTTGTTGTGGGAGGCAAACGCTATAGGGATGGTTTGGCAGACCAGAAAAACCGTAACACAACGGATGTGCTTGCATATGTGGAAGAAAATATGAGCAGTTTAGACACAATATTCTATATTTATCAGGAAAATGCGTATTTCAGCCAATGCATGACATATTATTTTCCAGAAATCAGCAGTCAAAGTGTTGAGCAGGATGAATTGGATTATTTGAAAGAATATGATTTGGAAGGTCAGGGGAATATATATTTTTTTGATGTGGATGATGCTATCCTGTCAGTCTCTGATGTGGAGGTTGAAGATTGTGGTAAATTTGGCTTTAATAGTATGACATTTGAGATTTATAAGGTGATAAAAGAGTAGTTTAGGAGATTATGAAAGCGAGGGAGCGGATACAATGAACAAATAAGGGTGAATTGCAGAAATATTTATATTTCTTTTGCATTTCTGAACCCCGTTTTGTTCATTGTGCCCGTTCCCTTCTTCGTAATCTCTTTGGCTCTTATTTCCGTGCCTCAATATCTTTCCTGAATACGATTTTAAATATCGTCCGCACAA
>CAMWMM010000449.1 GCA_947175285.1 uncultured Lachnospiraceae bacterium | reverse complement strand
GCCGTGGGGCGGAAATTATGGTAAGAATGTGCCGGCAAACAATTACCGTATTGTCAATGTAACGGATCGTTATGCAGAGATTTTGTATTATGCATGGGTATCCGATCCTCATGTCACAGTATGGCGGGAACAGCTTACCTTTAAGATAGAGCATGACAAATGCATCATAACCTCAGAAACGCTTCAGTTTATGGACAGCATTTGTACAGTCGATGAGTTTTATCAGGCATATCCCAATGGCATTACTGGAACTATGATGGACTACTATTCCTTTAATGAAGCAGGAGAAGCTCTGAATAACAATGCAAAGAAAAACCGGGATTCCCAATGGTATGATAAACTGTTTGAACCTGACTCAGCTGCCGTATGCCTGCTTAATATATTGGATAATCCCAATAAAGCCGGAACCTATGTGACAAAATCCGACACAGATGAAAATACTTGCACAGTAACTTTTGAATTTTATGAAGATGGAAGTTCTGTCAGTGTGCAGATGATACAGCCTTATGGTTCAGACGGCATATGGGTTCCATATACAGAGCCTTCCGATACTTTCGACACAGCATCGATCGCACCTTATATTGTCACGATGCAGAACGTGGATGCCTCAATCGCCTATGACACGAAACAGCTCGAAGCATTGTTTCCTGATCATCATGAGTGTGTGTTCAAAGTCACTTTTCCTCAAAATGCAGATATGAATGGAGACGGTGTCACGATTCCTGTAGCGATTGGTACCCCTATATCTCAAAATGTAGACTTGAATGGAGATGGTGTCGAAGAGAAGATTGAGTTTACTGATTTAGGTTATAATGGCGGCGACGGCGGATGTGCACTGACCGTCACAGATACAAAGACTGGGGAAAAGATTCCCCTGCCTGATGGCTATACAGAAGAGAGCGGTTTTCCTATCCGTACTTTTTATTTCATGCAGCAAGGGGAAGAGGATCAGCTTTTGATTCAGCTTGGAGAAGAAAAAAAGTGCCAAATCGTGGCGACAATTATGCTAAACCCGCTATATGACATCTATGAACGAAAGAATCTGTATGTTGAATTCAAGAGAGTCCTTCCGGAACATTCTGGCAAGGTTGCCTCGGCAGATGCTCTGAGTGGATGCAATATTGTCATTTACGATCAGGAAGAAAATCCGGTTATTTTATTAAAAACATACGTTTCAGGATTTTTGGGGCATGCTGACACATTGGGCTACGTCATCACAGAGCTAAGGCTTCAAAAGGATAATACATGGGCTTCAAGACATCATTTCCTGCTGGATAGCTGTTTATGACGTCCCCCATGCAGCAGAGATGCGCAAAATATGTATTATTTCGTCAAAATTGATAAGTGCCGTCTCTTCTTACTAAAAGTGATATATAAAGTTGACACAATACTATTTTAGTGATAGACTATTAGATCATTAGAACAATAAAAATTTTATGAGAAGAGAACTTAAAATGAAGAGAATTGTTAATGTAGGTTTATCTGTTATGGCAGTTACAATGATGACGTTTATGATGTCAGCTTGTGGTTCAAAAGAGAAGGAAACAATCACCGTGGATCTTTCAGTATTTGGGAAAAACGCAGAAGATACACAGTCTCTGGGCGGAACAGATACAGCGCCTTCAAATGATATGGATCCATCTGGCTCAACAGATGGCATGACGGTTGATGAGTGGGTAAATTCAGAGGAAGCTGTTACATTCGTGAAAGCGTTCAACAGTGTGTATGATGAACAGGGCATAACGATGGAAGTAGCGGCTGAAAATGGTACTTTAACGATGATGTTAATCTATTCTGAAGAGGCACTTGGAGCAGATACTGCCGGGCTGACAGAAGAACAGTGGGAAGAAGTGCATACATCGATGCTGCAGCAGTATAATAAGTTCAAAGATCAGCTTGTATCTAGTGGGAATGTATTGAAAGAAGAGGTTGACGCTTCTCTCATACATATTGTGTATAAAACAAGTAATGGCATGGAATTATTCAGTCAGGACATATGATAAAAATATTAACACAGGTGAATAAAAAGAACATCTAATTAGTCAGATCCCATCAATTTTGATGGGATTTTTTGAATGCATTTTCTGTAGTTATGTGTTATACTATCGTGTATAATATGTTAAAGGAGGACGAACTGTTGAAACAGTTTCATATTATAATAAGACTGGTATTGTTTTTGTTTGGCATGATTGGCTGTACTGGATTTATTGTGCCTTTTCTGACAAGGCGGATTCTCAATATCGGAAATCTGGCTGGTCTGCTCGTCTGTGCCGCATTGGTATTATATGCGGTTTTCATGACGAGGATTCATCAGTGGATACAGCTTTTCTGGCAAAAAACAGCAGGTAAGGTGGTTTTGGGCATTTTTGCTGCCGGATTAGCCATAGCATTGGTATTGATCATTGTGATGACTTCCCTCATGGTCAAAGCCGCATATGCCAAACCAGTCGAAAATGCTACTGTGATCGTTCTTGGCTGCAAAGCATATGGGGAGCAGCCAAGCATTATGCTGGAAGAACGCCTGAAGGCTGCCATAAAGTACTTAAATGCAAATCCAGAATCGGCATGTATCGTGTCAGGAGGGCAGGGCGCGGATGAGACAATCTCCGAGGCACAGTGTATGTATCTCTATCTGACGAGTAATGGTATCGCCGCGGAACGGATTTACCTGGAAGATCAGTCCACCACAACACGTGAAAACCTTTCTTTTTCCTATGAGATCATAAAGGAACAGGGACTGAATGAAAAGATAGCGATCGCCACCAACAATTTTCATGAATACAGGGCAGGAAGGATTGCAGATGGCATCGGATTAGAATATGGCGCTGTCTCAGGAAACACAGCTTTGTGGCTTCTGCCGACATACTATGCAAGGGAACTGCTCGCCATATTATATGAATGGGTTTTTTAGAATTTACAGTGTTATTTTTCATCAAAGTGTGCTACAATACTTCTAACATTAATATAGGAGGTATCATATTTATGAAATCTATCATACAGGATATGAAACAAAATTACTTTGTCAATGCGGTTATCATGGTGGTTTTAGGGCTTGTCCTAGTGATCTGGCCGCATATTCTTGGTGTCATGTTGTGCTATGTGCTTGGCGGCGCATTGATATTGATGGGAATCATACAGCTGATCGGTTTCCTGCGCAGTGAGAGGCTTGGTTTTTACAACAAGTTCAGTATGCTGATGGGAATTGTTCTGATCCTTCTTGGCATTTGGATCTGCACGCAGCCACGCATTGTATTATCCATTATCCCAGTGATAGTAGGCATCATCGTGCTTCTTCATGGTCTGATGGATATCCAGTACACACTTGATATCAAGAGAACTGGAAACACGAAATGGTGGATTGCACTGATTGCTGCCCTTCTCACACTTGGAGTTGGTTTGATGCTGGTCTTCAATCCGTTTACAGCATATGAGATCTCAATGATTCTGCTGGGGATCGCCATGCTATATGATGGTGGATCTGATCTGGTTCTATTGGTCTTTGCCTATCTGGCACAGAGAGATACAGACAAGAGAGTGCGTGAGTTCAAAGGCAATGAATAAAATGATTTGATGTCTCAGTTGACGGCTTCTGATATTCCTTCGGAAGTCGTCTCATTTTCTGCATTCTCATCTTCTTTGTCGCCGGACAGCCATTTATCGAGAATGTTCTCGTCGTTTGTTATTTCATATACCGTTATATGGTCGCCTTCTGGAATCTTTTCCCCCAAAAGAAGCATGCCAATACATTTGACTGCCTCCATGGAATTGGTATAGTATTTATATGCTGCATCCGCATAGTTTTCATCAAATTCATCTGATTCATATGCTGTATGGTAGTAAGATACCGCATGTGACATTTCTTCACTTGCCTGCTCCGCCAGACCGGGAACACTTTCATACTGATCAGGTGTCTGGTTCTTGGAACGCTCAGCAAATTCTGCAAACTCTGCGTCCAGCCCGTCTAGTATTTCTAAAAGCTCGTTGACAGATTCTTTTTGGTTGATATCAAGACTATTGATCTTCTCATCTGCCTCCTGTATATAGTCTGTAAAATCAGCAACAGAAGAAGAAAAGACCGCAAGCGCTTTTTCCTCCTCGCTTGTCTTTCCACAGCCAGTCAGGCAGATCGCTCCAATCAGAACAGAAGTGCATAACATAACCTTTTTATCGATAAAACAATTGTTCATTTCCGTAATTCCTTTGCACGATTCAAACGTAATAATCTATTATACTTTAACATAATACATACCTAAAAGCAATATTTTCCTTTAGAAACAATTCTGTTACAATTCCATTACTGTTCACACCAGGACTTAGCATTTACTGCTAAGGAACTGTTCAAGAATAACATGTACACCTTGACTTGTCTATTTCTCCGAT
>CAMWMM010000448.1 GCA_947175285.1 uncultured Lachnospiraceae bacterium | reverse complement strand
TCTGTCATATAATAATTGATATCCCGATGATAATGTGTATAATCTGCGTAATTATTCAGATTTGTGACAATCCACTCCTGATTCGGGAAAAAGAAAAGCCGCACATTCTCATACGCAAGTAATCTGTCTGCAATATACTGATACTCCGCTATCGTTGCATCCAAATGGTTTTCGCAAATTACATCATTCCAGTACAAAATGCTGTAAGGAGGAAAAAAGACATAAAAAACAGTATCCGGATTTTCTTCTATATATGGGCAGATATTCACCGCAAGATTTAACTCTACACTTTCCAGATAGGCATCCTCCGGTGTCCGCACCTCTACCAGTTCCGGTGGTTCATAATTGTGCATGACCCACTGCTTATTATAATACTCGTCCGTCCACCAGCTTTGGTAAACCGTTGCAAGATCCGTTTTCTCCGGGTCCGCCATCGGCCGGAGGATATAATTGAGAAGCACATCTTTATTCAGTAAATACTGAATATCATTACTGTATTTATCATCGTATAAATATTCCGGAATCGGATATTTTGTCTCTGCCACGCCGCCGGTATAAGTCATGACATCAACGCCGAGAAAAACAGCGTCCACCTGATTTTCGCTGGCAAAAATAAGTTCCATGATATTGGACTGGTCTTTCGGATAGGCGCCGCTGTAATTTAATTTAATCGTGCGGAGTCCAAGCAGGTCTTCAAACCAATGCGTATTAAAATTAACCGTCATGGAAGAACCCAGAATAACGCTGTCGTACTCCATATGTTTCGCCATACCCGGATTTTGGCTGAGCTGGTTGTCTACCAGATAGGGAAAATCTTCAAGCGGCGCATGATAATGAAAAAAAGGGTCAATATAAACTACAAGCGCCGCAACACCTGTCAATAATAGCGTTGCAGTGACCAATCCGGTCAAAAAGAATTTTTTAAAAGGATTCATATTGATAGCCCTGTTCCTTTCTCAGTCTATTTCTGTCAAAAATTAAAATATAAAAAGGTGCTGACCTGCGAAAGCGAAAGAATACACCATACAAAAACCGCACCCAAAAGCACAGCGGGAACTGCCTTTGCCTTAACCTTCTCCGCCATCTGCGCCGCATTTTTGCTAAACATCGCAAGATAAATTCCTGCTGCTGAAATGACAAACATCAAAATATACCGGCTATTTGCCTGTGCGTCCAAATGCAGAACTTTCAAGACGTACCACAATTCATCCATCTGAAAACATTCTGCCAGAGGCAATGACAACTTCTGCATTTTCCCTTTCCATACAATGCCAAGCAGCCTGTTTGCCTGTGCTACATTTTCCGCTCTGAAATAAACCCATGCGATACTAACATAGAAAAACAAACACACTCTTGACAGTATTGTCATTATTTTAGTTTTTGACACATGTGTCATTTTGTTTCCATAATGATTCTGCCACCATCTTGTAATAACATATAAAACGCCGTGCATCATACCCCAGACAAGAAAATTCCAGCCGGCGCCATGCCACAAACCGCTCAGGAAAAAAACAATGAGAAAATTCAGATACATCCGTCCTTCCCCCTTGCGGTTTCCGCCGAGCGGGATATAAACGTAACGTGTAAAGAAACGGTTTAATGTGATATGCCATCTTTTCCAGAAATCAACAATATTGACTGCCTTATATGGCGAGTGAAAATTAACCGGTATCTCAATGCCGAGCATTCCGCCGATTCCTCTTGCCATATCGCAGTAACCGCTGAAATCAAAATAAAGCTGCAAGGAATAAAAAGCAATAAGAAGAAGCGCATCCATCCGTCCCAAAAGCTCCATATTGGCATATCCATAGTCCACTCCCGCACCAAACGTGTCCGCCAGAATTACCTTTTTAAACATACCCAGAATAAAAAGAATAAAACCTCGCGAAAAACGCTCCCAGTCAAATGACACTTTTGTCATATTTTCAAACTGAGGAAGCATCTCGGACTGACTCACAATCGGTCCCGCCACCAACTGCGGAAAAAAAGCGACAAACAAAACATACGGAAGCAGTTTGCAGTGTTTGATTTCTCCCCTGTATGTATCTACCAGAAATCCTATCTGCTGAAATGTAAAGAAACTGATACCAAGCGGCAAAATTACATACTTAAGCAAAAAAGAAGTGCCGAAAACCGCATTACAATTTTCCACAAAAAAATCATAGTACTTAAAATAGAATAAAATTCCCAGATTCACAGTCACTGCAAGAACAAGTATACCTTTTGCTGTCTTGCGGGATATGATATGGGATAACACACAATGAAAAAAATAATTGCAGGCAATGCTGAAAATCATAATCAAAAGATAATTTATCTGAAAATAGGCATAAAACCAAAAAGACATGGCAACCAGAAAAAGCTGTGCCAATTCTTTTTTTCCAAAATGAAGCAAGCCATAATATCCTATCAGACAGACAGGAAAAAATAAAAATATAAAAATATAGGAATTAAACAGCATAACTTATTCCCCTATCTCCGTATCCTGATAAATCAAATAATTCTCTGTCCCCGCATACAGGATAAATCCATAATCCGTTAACGGTTCCTCGATTTCCCTGTCTTTTTTCAGAACGACATAATTACATCCGTGCGCCCTTGTCAGTTCCACAAAAGAAGACGTCCGTATCACATCCGCTTCCTCCATTGCCTCATGCAGTTCATGATAATAATCCCATCTGGCAATTATCATTTCCCGGCCGTAAGGCATATTGACTCTGGTCGTATACTGTCTGATATAATAAAGCAAATCCGCCGGAACAAGCGCCATCACCCGCCCCTCTTCCGGATCTATCAGCTCTGCTACCTCAATCGCTTCCTGCGGCAGATGATACCAGTTCTGCGCTTTGGTAATATGCTCACTCTTGTACACAAAGCTGCCGCACGCTATGACAGCCGCGCAGAGAATCACAAGTCCGATTTTTCGATAGTGTCCGCACAATTTCAACATACCGTAGCCACTGACAATACTCATCTGTAACAGCCAGAGCAGGCGATAATAAATCTCCGCATCGTCCAAAAGCGCGACAAACGCTTTCCGAAAGAGCGGACAAAAAAAACAGACAAGCAAAAGCGTCGGCACATAGACAAAAACAACGCGCAGCCGCTTCTCCCTCTCCATCAGCCATAAATACAGCAAAAAGAAGAAATAAATAACGAACAAAAATTTATATTGATGATATCCTACATAATTTTGAAAAATAACCAGGCTTTCTAAAAAAATACCCCACATATGCAAAATCCTTTCCCTGACCGCAGATAAAGATTATAGCGATTCTAGTGTGTCAATACCCAATAGAGCAAAACATAGATTCCACTCGGAATACAGGTCAGTCCCAATTTCACCACTATCCTGATATCGCGTTCTACTATCATAAAGAAAAATGCCATCATTGCCAGAAGAAAAACCAGCAAAAAAACCGCAATAGAGCTGCACACACCGGCTGTCATATTCAGGCAGACAAGCATTATCCATATCCCTGCGTCCCGTTTTTTCTCCTCTTCTTTCTCAAAAAGCCATAAGACAAGCAAAAAAAGCATCGGTATGACAAAACTGCCTGCCACGGATTTTCCCTGCCATGTCCTTGTCAGGAAAAATGTCTCGTTTGTATATATCGAAACATTGCCGAACATCTGAAACATTCCCATAATAATCATAAAAACCGGAATGTTTTCTTTGCGGGATGCAAAAAGTGTCTTTGCAATCTCATAATAGACAAGATAACTAAGTGGTATTAATATAAGCGGCATAATCACATGGGAAACAATGGTTGCATGCATGTCCGCCTTTACCGCTATATAGGCAACCCACATCGGGAAAACCGCAAGCGCGTGTCTGGCATCCAAAGGCGCCGAACGTCCCGTATACGGCTGGTTTCTATACATGGCGCCGTTTTGCTGTGCCATCAGAGACTGCACGACATAATAAGCGTCATCCCCATCGAAAGAAGCCCTTGTTACCGACATATACAACTGGAAGCCAACCAGCGCAAAAAACAAAATCCATTCTATTTTTGCTTCAATACCGGGTCTGTACGGTACGGTATCGGAAATCAACGGCCGTTCATAACTCCTCCGTCTCTGCGCTCCGTCAAAATAGCATACGATAATTCCCGCGGCGGCAAGTAAAATCGCAGCCACCATGAACCATCGCAGCACAAAAAGAAAGTTATCATATTGAATCAAGATAACCGCCGGTAAGGTAATTACTTCAAAAACAGCCCACATAAGCAGATAACCTGCCAGCAAAATCACACCTATATTTTTTCTCTTAGCCGATAGAAAATGAGCCGGTATCAGACCGATACAGAACGGAATCGCTATAAGCCAAAAAATTAAACCGGTTACTTGTATCATAAACAACTCTATACCTTTCTTTTTCATTATCAGGAAATAC
>CAMWMM010000447.1 GCA_947175285.1 uncultured Lachnospiraceae bacterium | reverse complement strand
TAACATACACTGAAATCCTTTTAGACTTAATCTAACTTGTTATCTTTTCTAAAATGTCTATACGCCAAAACTCCAATAGAAAGAAAGTAAACACACCAAAACTCAAGCACAATCACACCCCCTACGCTTGGGGTTCCATTTGACATTGAACTTAATCCCCCTGTCATTGGCATAATAAAATAGCCAAAAAAGAATATTTCATGAATTATTATTAGGCTCTTTAGCCATTTATCTGCCTTAGTTCTAGCGTTCATTGTAAGTCCAATAAAACTTGTTTGCAATTTCTTGTGCATGTACCAATTGCTTCTCGCTTATATCAGTCGAAGTAACCTCTGCTCCCAATAATGCAAATGCGGCATGATTAGCCCCACTTGAAGGCAATAGTACTTTCTTCCCGTTCAAATCAGGCATATATTCATTGTTCAACTGATGTACTGAAGGCTGAAAGGCGTCATCTGGTTCTTTAACCAACTCTTCTATCCCTTCATCTGCTCTGAGTGACTGATACCAGTCTGAGTCTGCTGTTTCATTCCAATTATCTTTAATCTGCTTTAACCATTCATCCATTGCAGAGACTCCTTCATTATTGACTCAAATTGGAATTTACATAACATGTAACTCACGAAAAACTAATGAAGCATCATTTTCGTTCACTTTTATAATCCAAAACAACGCTGTCAAATCGCTTCGCTCTCCGTTAAGGGGCACGCCATCAAAAAGCACATCGCCAATGATATTTTTGTAATCCAACCTTGTGATTCCCCATGTCTTAGCCATGTCAGCTGATATGTCGTAATCGAAGAAATCTATGGATGATTCAATATCTTCCAACAATCTGTCTTTGTCTGGAGCATTCAGAATAGAAGTCACTTTATAGTCAACAGGGCAATCAGCCCCATACTCTCGTTTTATGTCCTCCTTTGTGAACCACGGCAGACCATAGGTATAAACAGCCGCTTCCAATCTCTCTGGTGTCCATACCCATAGTTCTCCATCTACTGTCTGTGTATTATCATACAAAATCAACTCTAACGCTTCCGAATATTTTTCTTGCGCTAAAAGTTCAATCCAATCGACAATTAGATTTTTTATTCCCTCTTTGCCGGTACTTATAGATATCGTTTTCAATTTAATCAGGCCTCCATTAAATCTCAATTCACCATTCGCAACATTTGTTCCATAATTCAATATCCATTTAATTTGATTCGATCAATTCCTAAGATATTACGAGAAGAGATATACATAAAATCATTTTCAATATATGTACACCCGGATAACTTTAGCGGAGTACTGATTACTTTTATTTTTTCTAATGTTTTTTTATTCCAAAGGGCGATCTCCGAGCAAGGGTATGAAACTGTTGCCAGCATATCCCCACATATCCCTGCACAAACAAACATTTTCTTATGCGTTTTTTTCGCAGAAGACTCGATTTCAAGGTTTTTCATGCTGATTTTGCAAAGTTTTCCATCATGACTTGCGGCATACAACGTTTCTCCATCGATGTACAAGCTGCCGATGTTTTTCTTCCCCAGAACAATATTTTTTCAATGGAGAGCGTAGATTTATCCAATAACAGCAATTTCCCGTCCACAGTTCCGGAAATCAGGTATTGATCATAAGTTTTAATGCTCCACATACTACTTTCGGAAACAATAAACTCTTTTGCCTGATACGACTGTTTGTCAAGGGTAATCATTTTTCCATTCCGAATGCAGCAATAAATGGTATCCTCATCAACCGTCATCCCGCATATATCAGAGCTTAAATCACTGCCTAATTGCCATTTGCCAATCAGCTCATAATTCCTTTGATTCAACACATAAAGAGTGCAAAAATCATAAATATAAATGTGTTCATTATCTGCAGCCAGTTTTCTTGACAATCCTTCTTTCTCAAAAACAGTTCTTTGACAGATAATATCGCGAGAATGTTTATCAATTTTAAGCAAATCTTTCCCGCACATGCAGTCAATACACCGCTCTGTAATATGGAAACCTGTAACAATTCTGCCCAACTCCGCTATGTGTTCCATAATTTCACCTCATAAAATTAAAATTTGCACTACTCCTTCCAATTAAAAATTTCTTAACTTCTTTCAATTAGTTTTTTATATATACGTTCAACCATCCATGGTTCTTTTGGCACTTTCAATGCATCTTCAAAAGACCACCAATGCACTGCAGAATTCTCGTCTTCTTGCACTACTAATTTTTCCTTTTCATCGGCCTCCGCAAAATAGGTTACATTATAATGTACATGTCCTGGCACATAAATTCCTTTTTTGTAATGTCCATTTACTGTCAATGATTCTATGCTGAATATTTGTTTACTTACCAACGCTGCATTTTTTATACCAGTTTCTTCCTGTAACTCGCGTAACGCTACCGCACATAAGTCTTCCTCGCCATCTGCATGTCCGCCGATCCACGACCAAGAATCATAGATTTTATGATATACCATTAATGTTTTTGTATGCTCCTTATTCACTGTCCACATAGATGCTGTAAAATGTGCAAGTTGATTCGTTCTGTCCAAATAATCTGAATGGTTCTTTATAAACCAAAGCATTTGTTTTTTATCCTGTTCTTCTTGTTGATTTCCAGGTATATAATTCTCAATCTCCTGCAATAAACTCATAAAAGCTTTCCTTTCTGACAATTTCTGTTTCTATATTTCTGGTGGTCTTCCACAAGAAATGTGTAAAAGCACCGATCAATCTCTTCCTCTGTGACGCCCCCTGAACAAAAAAGCATTTCTATCATCGTCAAAGCCTCCTGCATGACAAAAAAAGTTCCCGAAACAGCCTCATGCCCTGATGAAGACGTAATCGTAAACACGTTTTTCTTACAAGTCAGTTCCTTTGTGATGAATCCAAAAGGCATTGGGATTCCTTCCCACGAACTTGCACAATGTTTTCCTATTTCCCGATCTGCCCGGATAAAATAAAGGGCGCTTCCTTGCAGCTTGTTCCCTGAAAACCTTTTCATTTCGCAATTTTCTGTTGCTGAAACCAATTTATTATCTGTGGACAAACAAAACTCCTGCTGTACTGCTGCCAGCATATTGCCTTCCTCATCAAATGCATAAAAAATCCCATTATCTTTTGCCCACTCATATACGCTCTCATCCTGCTCTTTCGAAACCTCTCTTATCTCTAACAGGAGCCTCTGCACATCCTTTATTACGTCTACCTGATATGTTCCATCCTCTTCTTTCTGAATAACCACTTCCATACAATGACTATGCCCAGAGAAAAAGGGCTTGGCATCAACGTACATACAAGCCGATATTTCCTGTGGCGTTTCGCCCTGTATATCAATTTCAATTCGAATTTGTCTCAGAATCTTCTCTGTCATTTCAAAGCCATATTTCTGTTCGAACATAGTATTATCCGAAACGGTCTTCTGAATATATTCTTTATGTTCCTCTATCCATTCCAAATATTTGTTCGTCCATTTTGCACACTGTATAATCGCTTTTTCGTTATATCCATATCCCGCATGCTCCTCCCAGCATGTGATCAAAATATCAATTTTATCCTCCCATACAACCGTTGCAGTCTCACACTGATACATTCCCATGTCGATTTGCTCAAAATCATTGGGTTTTATTGTCTGGCATCGCTCTAATAGCATTTCTTTTTGATCTCCCTTTTTCCCAATGCAGACTTATTTCTTCTATTGTATTTTTTCTGGTTATTGAGCTTTGAACCCTTGTAAAAAATGTTGGAATATCCGTTCTCTATCTCTTGCAGTCTCAAAATAGGGCAGATTGTATTTTTGACACTGCTCTTTCATGCAGATACTTTGCTCCACAATATACTCTGCGCCCTCTCGAAGCTCTTCATCCGATTTATAAAAGGTATAATCTTTTTCCGTGTCATATCTCTTTTGAATTGCAAACCGCTCTTCCGGGGTCACGTCAGACGTAATGAAATAGGCAATTTCACAGTTCGCTCCATCAATATATTTCATATAATCCTCCGGCAAAAGCTGATATATATCTAACACCATGCCCGGTTCAAACTCATCATATTCACCACTGTCCAACATTGCCCGGACAAAAGGCGCTATCTTACCGCTAATTAAGCGTAATGTATCCATAGAGGACAATCCGGCATAAGTATTCACACCCGTCTCAGGAAAACACTTCTCAAATCCCGCTATGATCGAATCCATACTAATATGTTGGTACCCATACTGCTTCGCCAGCCGGTGGGATATCGTACTTTTACCGGCTCTTGGAACGCCCGCAATAATCATATTGTTTTTCATTTTATCATCTCTCCAAATACCGTTTTCTATTTCAAATCATAGCTGACTCTCAATCGTTTTCATCATCTCACAAAAACCATTT
Source organism: uncultured Lachnospiraceae bacterium (assembly GCA_947175285.1). The sequence continues at coordinate 40 of CAMWMM010000447.1, read as the reverse complement.
CTTTCATAAAACCTTATGCCATCAATATTTTGTGGAAAAA
>CAMWMM010000446.1 GCA_947175285.1 uncultured Lachnospiraceae bacterium | reverse complement strand
CTTTAACAGGGGATTATAAAGTAATCTATAGGCGTTTTCTGGAACGGGAGGTCAGTCCTGACAGGCACAGAGGGCATGTTGTGAATGATTGTTATCCGGAGAAGAAAGAGAATAATCTGAAAATTCTAAATGCAAAACCTATTTCTTATGAAAACTTTGTTCGTGGAATAGAACAAAGAGGATTTGATGTTTTTTGCGTTAATGGCAGACAGATTAAAGTGGATACAACGGATTTTTCCAAAATAGATATGGAAGAATTATTTTCACAGATTGCGGCATGGAAGGAGGAAATACTATATGCAGGATATGATAGCAAGGTATCGAAATAATTATATCAAAGAGATGCGCAAAGATGTTGGACACGCACCTCTTATGGTAATCAGCTGCGGCGTTATCATCGAAAATGAAAAGGGGGAAATACTGCTTCAAAAGCGGCGCGATAACGGCTGTTGGGCGCTTCTTGGAGGTTCCATGGAGATTGGTGAAAAATTTATTGAAGTGGCTAAAAGAGAAGTATATGAAGAAGCCGGAATTGAAATTGGAGAACTGACATTATTTGGTATTTATTCAGGGGAGGATGGAATTATCACTTATCCGAATGGAGATATTTGTTATGGAACAGGTATCATTTTTAAGACAACTGTGTACAGCGGAGAAATCCAAAATAATACGGAAGAAGCACTGGAACATAAATTTTTTGACAAAACAAATCTGCCTGAGAATATTAACAAATATGATAAACGGGTTATTATAGATTGGACGAAAGATTTGCAACAGGTAATTGTTGATTGACTAATGTGGTATAATCAGAAAGGAAAATCGTAATTTGCCTAATTGGAGGTAAGTAATAGAAAATGAATCATATTAGGGAAGTCATAAATTACTACTATCCTAAAATACGTGAAGCCATAAAGTCTCCGGATTCATCTGTTTATATGAAATTGAATAAAGAGATGGAAGAGCAAATGAAAAAAATAACAAGTGCAGAGGGTGAAATAGAAGAATATTATAAAAATGGTATCCAAACAGGAGATTGGGCAGATATAGGGAAAGGATGGGAGTTAGCCGCCATAGTACATCCTTCGGATAGATATTTTAAAGATTTTCTACAGATATTAGAGACAAAAGACAATACATACCCGCATTGGTTCATTTTAGATACATTGGCGTTTATGCCGGAAGAATTATGGAATGGTGCAGCAGAAGTTATCAAAGAAGCTATCGACTTTAATAATCCGGCATGGAGTGATGATGTTTTGCATAAGGCATTTGAAGCATTGGACTGGATTAGAGATGAAGACGTGATTACATTTATTCAACAAAAATGCCGGTCTGTAGATAAGCGGATCGCGGAAATGGCAGAATACCGCCTGCATTGTATTTATGATGATTGGGATGATGAAAATGAGTAGGTTTGGTATAGATGTCGGAATGGAATACTCATTAGCTGAATATTATAAGAACTTGTTTCATTAAAGGAGAAATTGCTATGTTGGAGTTTAATGCAAATACTTATTTACTGGAATATCAGGATGGCGCTTATCTTTGCAACGGGAAAAAACGGGTGGAGGCGCCGCTTAATTTAGAAACATTAGAAGAAGCTGTTATGCAATGCCCAAAGCTTCAGGATGTCTCGCTGGATGATGTGCCGTTTGGAGACCAATGTTTTTCGATTTTGGCGAAGGCTCCCCGGCTTGACACACTGGCTCTGATAGGGGGCAGGCAGATTACCGGACACGGACTGGAGCTGTTAAAGGATCTTCCGCTCGGTGATCTGTTTTTGCAGGGAACAGCTTTGGATGATGAGGGCTTGTTTCAGGCTGCACAGATTAAGACATTGGGAAATATCTATATTACTGCCTGTCATCATGTTACCTTCGATGGATTGATGGCAATTTCCTGGCGGGATAGATTGGATATCTATGATGGCGAGGGGCAGACGAGGTTGTTCACGGAGAAGCAGCGCAAGGCATATGAGGATGCCCGTACCTATAAAAGCATGAAAAATCAAATTCCGCTGGATAGTCAGGAATTACAGGATCCCATTAATGCTTTGCAGGAATTTTTTGATGATATGACTCGTTGGGAGGAAATGGCGGTTCAAACGGGACATGGCAATCAGGAAGATATTGATGCTCTTTTTTCTAAACGGGTGAGCAGGAAGCCTCGCCCGAAGGCTCATTCAAGCTGGCGTCCGTTTCGCCTTTCCTGGCGCGATGGTGGTACATATACAAATTATCGCCTGATTGTTGGAGAACGGGTTACGAAAAACGAGTATTGGATTTATGCGGAACAGGGTAAGAGTATTCTTTATTATCGTTTCCTGCTGCGTTTTATAGATAGAAAGTGGATGATTGATGATGCTCAAGGCTGTTGGCAGGGGCTTTGGGGGGCTTGCGGACTGTAATGGGGTGTTGTTATAATTGAATCGGAGGTTGACAGGAGAATGGGAATGGAAAATCCAATAGAACAGATAAACAATATAGCAAATATGGATGATTTCTTAACTTTTGTTGTTCAATTAGCTATGGATGCAAAAGAGCATCCCGAAGAATGGGCGAACACAACGATTACTGATTATTTAGGGCAGATGGCAAGCTGGGTAGATGACTGGTCTGATTCTGATCATACGATTGATTGGGAAAAAGTAGATTATAAAACATTTGCAAAAATATTGTATATGGGAAAAATTTACGAATAGGCAAATTACAGTTATATGCTTTTCACTATATTGATTCTTGTTTTGTTCCTACTTTAATAATTTATTAGGTATAGGCGCCTTTTTAATGGCGGACACAGAAATGGAGGAATAAATGCGCAATTTAATTCCGGCTTATTTTGGAGAAGAGAAATCTGTTGCGAGCCAGCAGGACAGTCATTAATGAAGGAATGCTTATTCTTGAAAAAATGGGAATGGTCGCAGTAAATGCCGATACAGTTATAAAGAATACTCGAAGCCAACACGTTCTTGAAAAAGTAGGACTTCAGTATATAAGAGAAGCGGACGGATTTAAGTATTATCGGTATGTGCGATAAATTTCAGTTTGAGAATAACAGCCCTGTAGCCTTTGGTAAAGTACGTCATTTTTAACGGAGAGGTTACAGGCAAATGGCGGGAAAATAGAAAAAATCACGGCGGATAAGCACTATATTTGGATTGATTCGTAAATTGCGGCAGCAAAAAGTATTTCAAAACGAGGATGGAGAATGGTATAATCAGAAAGGGGAATCGCTATTTAACGGAGGTACAAATGAAATGGTTTTTGAAATTTTAGATAAAGATAACGTACAAGAATACATTGACTATCTGAAAATAGCAATGAGCGAAGAACCTGAAATGATGACTGCTGACGCAGTTGATGAAGAGGGTATAAAAAACAGGGCTACAGACCCGTTTTTCAATAAAACGATATCTATCCTTGCTAAGATGGATGGAAAAGTAGTGGGACGGATAGAATATCATTTTTACGGCTGCATACAGGACGGATACAGAATGGCATATGTTGACTGGGTTTACGTCCTGAAAGCGTACAGACATCAGGGGATTGCCCAAAGGTTATTTTCGGAGTTTGAAACGCAATGTGTTATGAATGATATTAATCAATATTATCTGATTCGTGCCAGAAATCACGATGCAGATAGATTTTACAGCCATTTTGCAGACGTTGAGTTGAGCGAAAGTCCCATTTTAAGAAAATACTTAAAATGAAACGTTTTGTATTACAGTGTTTCATCAAAAAAGGATGGAAAGTAGTATAATCAGAAAGGGAAATTCGGAAATTGTCCATTCCCCTGATATTGAGGTATTTTAATGACATTATTTGAATTATGTAATGAAATAGCCATGCAGTCTGAAATTAAAGCACGTGTGTTTGATTTTGCAAACAGATTTGATTTTAATATGGTAGATAAGCAGTTGAAGGATTTTTTGGTGTATGAGAAAATGAAAGAAGCAAGGCTTGAACTCCAAGCTTTACTCGGCGATGATGAGGAAAATATCAAGATACTTTCTTGTATGTTAAAAGCTTCTGCTGATATTTATGATATTTATAAAGCAAAGGGTATTAGTGATAAAATTTACTTGGACACAATGAAATGTTACACGCGTTTTATTGATGAAACTTTCAAAATAACAGGTAAACAGTATTTCGACAGATGCTGGTGGACAACTCGACAAGCAGGGTGTCATTTGTTTAGAATTGGTGAATTGGAATATGAGATGAAACATATTGAAAACGACATAACTATATATTTACACATTCCATCTAATACTGATTTTTCGCCATATGCAATCAATAATTCATTAGAGCGTGCAAGAATCTTTTTTGCAGAATATTATCCGGAAATTGTCGATAAAAAATATTATTGCCATTCATGGCTTTTGGATAGCAAACTTAAAGAA
>CAMWMM010000445.1 GCA_947175285.1 uncultured Lachnospiraceae bacterium | reverse complement strand
TATTTCCGTGCCTCAATATCTTTCCTGAATACGATTTTAAATATCGTCCGCACAAGCGGCTGAATGAAGAATAGCTGTGTAAAGAATGCGAACGGGAAATTAAAGCACACTAATTTCATCCAGTTTGCTAAAAGCGTGAAAACATTAAAGTTCATGGACGTATACGGATAATACAAAATAGCTGCAAGAAAGCTCATTGTTGGACACATAAGCCCAACGGTTGCGCATATAATAGCGGATTCAAAAATGACAGGGTGTGTTTCCCGCGGGTTAAAGCACTTGCAGGCAAGTTTAAAGGAACAGGGGCTTCCCATGATAACTTCCAGTAAATACGCCAGACAGAATTCGATGAGAACGAGTCCCCATATTGGAATACGGTTTCCCAATACTTCAATGCCGCCTAAAATGCGGATTGCTTCTAAGACGTGTGCTACCTGTGTGCCGGACGCAAGAGAGGCATACGTTGTCAATGTGCCGCCGTTAATGACATACAGACTGTAAAAAATGTAGGCATGAACAGTGATTACTACGGTTATGAATGCAAAAAACATTCTCTGTGCTTGATTTCTTGGCATAAAAATTTTCCTCCTCTTTTGGACAAAACAAAAGACACAAGCAATTCATTGTCATAATTCTGATATTCACGGCAAAAACATATGTACCGTAATCAGATTTACGTGCAATGCACTACTTGTGTCGTTTATGTCACTTTGTTTCTTTTATTTATTTTTGTTGCTTTTGTAGTTTAGCATATCTTTTTCCGAAAAGTCAAAGATTTTTTTCGCGGGAGGAGATACTGTGGGATGGAGTCTTTGGTGCATAATCTTTCATTCCTTCAATCGCGCCGCCCGCGACAGCCCAGAAATATAGACTTGCAACACTACAATAAGGGGAGAGTTTTCTGCGGTATTTTTCAAACAGCTTTTTGTCAATTTTCCGATGATGAAATACCATTCGCATACCGCGCAGAATTGCTAAATCACCGAAGCTTAAAATATTGGGACGCTGCAGGCAGAAAAGCAGTATCATTTCCGCAGTCCATACGCCGATGCCTTTTAAACCGGATAGTGCGGCAATGGCTTCCTCGTCCGTCATCTGTTCAACAGCGGCAAGGTCAAATTCGCCATGCAGAATTTTTTCGGCAAAGTCTTTGATATATTCGGCTTTACGGAAGGACATGCCAAGAGACTGAAGCTTTGCCGTATCTGCATGACCGATTGTTTCGGGCGTCACTTCTCCGTAAGCCTCCTGTAGTCTCCCGCATATCGTAACCTGCGCTTTTGTAGAAATCTGCTGTCCTATGATACTGTGGACAACCGAAGAAAACAAGTCATCATCCACTGTCCGGTCGATGTGCCCGATAGTGTTAATGACCTCTGCAAGCCGCTTATCTTTGCGTTTTAAATATTCCGTTTCTTTTTCACCGTATGCAAAATACATATGCAATCTCCCTATAACTAAATTATAAAAAATATATCATAAAAACGTATCGAAATTCAAGGTATTATGATACAATCCTATAGAACAGAGAATTATATACAGGGAGGGAAAACAAAATGTATCATTTTACTGATGATTGCTTAATAGGCGTAGAAGAAATTGATAACGAGCATAGAGAGCTTTTTCGCATCATTAACGAAACACAGGAACTGTTGGATAATCAGATACTGGATGACAAATACGACCGTATCAGGGAGATGGTGGAGCGTTTGGGCAAGTATGCGGAAGAACATTTCCGGCATGAGGAAGAATATATGGAAAGTATCAAACATCCGGAACTGGAACTGCAAAAGCGTCAGCATCTTTTCTTTTGCGATAAAATAAACGGCATTACAACTTCCTTTGCCTCTGAGGAGGAACAGCAGGCGGTTTTAGAGGATTTATTAAAATATCTTGTCACTTGGTTATACAGACATATTATCAGTTCGGATCTCATGATTGGCAAGTTGAAACCGGTGGGTGAAAATAGTGAGGTTCCTATGTTTACGGAGGAATACATAACAGATATTCCGTTAATTGATAAGGAGCATAAAGAACTTTTCCGTATCATAGGAGATGTACATCGTGTGATTATGGACGAATTTATTCCGGATAAGTACGATGAAATTGTCCGGTTACTGGAAGAATTAAGGGAATATACAAAGTTCCATTTTCAGGATGAGGAACTGTATATGGAAAGTATTCATTACAGCGGTCTTGAAGCGCAGAAACGGGCGCACGACGCGTTTGTGACAAGACTGGAAGAAATGGATATGGAGCATATTGATGAACATCAGCAGGATGCTCTTGAAGAAATTATGGAATTTCTGACTGAGTGGCTGGTAAATCATATTTTGAACAGTGATAAAAAAATCGGAAAGTGATAGTAGTCTATTCTTGAAAATCAAAGAGAAAAGCGTATAATAAACTATATGAATATTTATAATTTACAAGGGGGCATAAAAAGTGGATACAACGAGTAAGAAACTTGAAAACACAACGACGAAGCGTGGCAGCAGCATTGCAACGGTTCTCGTTCTGGCAATTTTTGCTATGATTGCAGCGACAGTGCTTGTTTTGGGCGCTCTCGGAATTTCTTTTTTGAAAACTTCCATGGAGAAAGACCTTGCAACTTATGAAGAGGCGATGTATGAGGGGTATCAAACGGAAATCAAGTCGCAAATTCAGGCAGCGATTTCTATCATTCAGTCTTATTATGATTATTATCAGGCTGGTGTACTGACGGAAGAAGAAGCGAAAACGATGGCAATGGAGGATGTCCGTGGTATGCGTTACAGGGATGATTCTTCAGGGTATATGTGGATTGATGATACGGATTATATTTTGGTAATGCATCCGATTCTGCCGGATCAGGAGGGAAATAACCGCTATGATTTAACAGACCCGGACGGTGTTAAGATTATCCAGAGCATTATGAAGACTGCTGATGAAGGCGGCGGATACAATCAATTTTCTTTTACTAAGGCGGATGGTGTGACAGTTGCACCTAAACTTGCATATTCGGAGAAGTTTGCGCCTTGGAACTGGGTTGTGACAACAGGTAACTATATTGACGATATGACGGCGGAAATTGAAGTCAAAGAACAGGAAATAGAGCAGCAGTTTTCCTATATGCTGATAGCTTATGGAGTATGTATTGTAATCATTTTGGCAGTTGTTCTTGTTATAGCGCTTATTTTCGGAAAGCGCCTTGCACGCGGTATTTCGAAAGTAGAAGGAAATCTTCAGAAAATTAAAGAAGGAGACCTTTCTTTTGAAATTGATCCCAGATTGACAAAGCGTACCGATGAAATCGGAAGGATGGCACAGGCACTTAGTCTGGTGAAGGTTTCTCTGGCAGATATGATCGGAGAAGTCAGCAACGCCAGCACACAGTTGAAAGTGAGCAGCGAAGACTTCAATGAGAAATTCGGAGATATTACAAGCAGTATTAATGATACCAATTGTGCTGTTGATGAAATGGCAAAAGGCACTGCAAGTCTGGCGGAAGAAACAGAAACTGTTAATGAAAAAGTCCAGAGATTGGGAGAGGTCATTGATATAGAGAATGACGAAATGGCCAAACTCGCAACATCGGTAGATACGATGATGAAGTTCTCTGACGGAGCTTCCGACAGCATTAAGAAGCTTTATGAAATTACGGAAGTTACGACAAATGCAATTCAGGTGGTATCAGATCAGACAAAGCAGACAAGTGAGTCGGCAGTACATATTAATGAGATGGTAGAAATTATTAAGAGTATGGCATCTCAGACGAATCTGTTATCCTTGAATGCAAGTATTGAATCCGCCCGTGCCGGAGAGGCAGGAAGAGGATTTGCGGTTGTTGCGGGAGAAATCCGTAACCTGGCAGAGAAATCTGCGGAGAGCGCAGCGGGAATTGAATCGGTTGTAAGAGAACTGACAACAAATGTAGATGTTTCTATGAACAGAATGCAGGAAGTGCTGGAGAATGTAACAGAACAGCAGAAACAGCTTCAGGAAACACAGGATGCGTTCAGTAATCTGTATAAAGAGATTAATATTGTTGATGATGTAGCTAATATCATCAGCAAACAGACAGATGTATTGAATGAGTTGAAAAATGTAGTATCGGATTCCGTATCTAATTTAAGCAGCGTTGTAGAAGAAAATTCCGCATCAGCACAGGAAACAAGCGCAGGTATGCAGCAGGTTGCGGAAGCCATCAAGGGCTGTTATGAAGATACGCAGATATTGGTGGAATTGAGTGAGAAACAGAGCGAAAAGACAGAAAGATTTGTTTTGTAGAGAATAAGATTGAAAAATATCTTGACAGAAGCAAAAAAAAAAGTTAAAATAGCATTTGTTCGCAGGAATGGCGGAATTGGCAGACGCGCACGGTTCAGGTCCGTGTGATAGCAATATCATGAGGGTTCAAGTCCCTTTTCCTGCACTTAAGCTATTTA
>CAMWMM010000444.1 GCA_947175285.1 uncultured Lachnospiraceae bacterium | reverse complement strand
CCCAGGCATTTACCAATACCGTAAATTGCCACATCAGAGGTCATTTTACCAATCAGGATGCCCGCTACCGCCAACATTGTACCGGAAGTAACGATAGTCGGAAAAGATAAGTTCATCGTATCAATAATGGATTGTTTTCTGCCCATACTCTTACGCAGTTCCGTATAACGGCTCGCAATGACGATCGCATAATCGATATTCGCGCCCATCTGGATGGAACTGACAATCAGATATCCTAAGAAAAATAAATTATCATGTCTCAGGGCAGGGACTGAGAAATTAATCCAGATACTGCCCTGAATAACCGCAATCAGAAGAACCGGCATACCTGCTGATTTAAATGTAAACAGAAGCACCACCAATACAACCAGTATGGAGACGACATTTACAACCATATTATCGCGGGAGAAGGTCTTCTGCAAATCATACTGGCTGACCGATTCGCCGCACACAAGCACCGTACCGTCATAATATTTCCCTGCTATATCATGCATTTTATCAAGAAAGGCAAAAGTCTCTTCACTCTCCTCCGGCAGCGTCAGATATACTAACATACGGCTGTAATTCTCTCCCTGAAGCTGATTTTTGGCAAAGTTCATCTGCTTATAGGCATCATCCAGCGTTTCCTGCAAATCATCCTCCAGAGTCACATATCCTTCCTCTACCTCATCATATACAAACATAAACATATCAATCAAAGGAACCTGATAATCCGATAAGCCGTTTACTACTTTCGCATAGTCCTCATCATTGACCGCATAGGCAGTATAAATCAGTTCCGCCACCTCATAATCCAAATCAATCAACTCCGAAAACTGTCTGGGTGTCAGCTTATCTGTCAGGTTATAACCATCCATTGCCTCAATATTAGCAAGCCCCATCGTATAATCCACTTCCGGACAGATATCCAAATCACGCAGAAGCGCCTTTTCACTGTCATAATCACCCGCCGGAACAATCAATGCCACCATATTCGAACTGCCATAATTCGTTTCCTGCATTTCCTCCGCCTTCTGCACACTGTTCTGTATCGGAGGCGTAACCGTACTATAACCGAATACATACGGACAATTCTTGGAAATCATGTATCCTGCAATAATCGCCACTAAGAATAGCGGCGCCACGATATATCTGGAAGCATACGCAAACTTCCCTACAACCGGGATATCCGGAATGAAATTTTTGTGCTTGGTCGTATCCATAAGCTTTGAAAACAGCATAATGACTCCCGGCATTAATAAAAATACTGCACACAAACTTAACAGAATTGCCTTAATCAATACAACGCCCAAGTCCGGTCCCATCTGATACTGCATGAAAGTCATCGCAATTAATCCGCCAATTGTAGTCAAAGAACTGCCCGCAATCTCAGGGATAGCCTTACTGAGCGCAATAATGGCAGCTTCACGGGCTTCCATCGCAGCATGTTCTTCTTTATACCTGTTTAATAAAATAACGGCATAATCGACAGATAATGCCAACTGCAATACAATCGTAACCGAATCCGATACGAAAGAAATTGTCCCCAACAAAAAGTTAGTTCCCATCTGGATAATGGCTGCCGACAGAAAAGTAATCAATAAGACCGGAATCTCCGCATAAGCCTGTGTCGTCAACAGCAATACCGATACTACGATAATGGCAACCAATACGGAAATCGTATTCATCTCCTGCCCTATCAGTTCCGACTGCGTATTCCCCAGAGAAGTTGTCAGATAATAATCATAATCCGTAAGAAACTCCTTTACTTTATCCAGCGCATCCAGACACTCATCGTCCTTCTCGTCATAGTCAAAAGTAATATTATAGTAAGCGGAGCCATTCGTATAATGTTCCTCGGAATCATCAAAATCTACGGAGAAAACACCTTCAATGCGTTCCAGACGTTCACAGATTGCTTCCGCCTGTTCGTATGATACATTTGCAATCATGACATTGCATGTTCCGTATGTAATAAATTCTGCCTCCATAAGGTCAAGTCCCTGCCTCGTTTCCGTTGTTCCCGGCAGATAAAATGCCATATCGTTTTCGACACCGACCCAATTTCTTGATATAGCGGAAAAAATAATCAGAATACCAAATATCAGAAAAAAAAGATTCCTTTTATCCACAATAAATCCGCATATCTTCAGCATCGCCTGATTCGCATTCTTTTCCTCATTTACTTCTTTCTCCACTGATAAACGCCTCCCCCGGCAACTACCCATGCCATTTTGTCATCCAATAATATTAGGAAAGCAATCTATGCAATTCAATGGTCAATTTCACCAAGTATAGGTAAAATCCGGTCATTTTACCCCTGTTTGATGAACAAATATTCATAACATCTATTGTAATTTTACCGGACATGTGTATAATAATTGATGGATATAAAACTTACCGATTGATAAAGGAGTTTGATTATCAATATGAAACATGAGATTACCTCTCTCAATACAAAAAAAATGCTTGCAGATTCCTTAAAAAAGGCAATGGAAAACAAACCTTTTTCCAAAGTGACCGTAAGTGAAATCATAGCAGACTGCGGCGTAAACCGTAAGACTTTCTATTATCACTTTGATGATATTTATGCTTTGTTAAAATGGATGTTAGAACAAGAAGCTATCGAAGTCGTTAAGCAGATGGATTTAATTGATGACCATGGGGAAGCGATTCTTTTTGTCATGAATTATATTGATGAGAATGAGAATATCCTTAAAAATATCTATCACTCTCTGGGCAGAGATGAATTATCACGGTTCTTTCACGCTGATTTCATAGATGTATGCCGCTCTACTATTGAGAAAGCAGCGCAAGCGGAACACATAACGGTTTCGCAAGATTTCAAAGATTTTCTCAGCCGGTTTTATACAGGCGCCATCGCCGATATCCTGCTGGAATGGATTGTAAACAAATCCATCCAGGACAAAGAAAAAAACATACAATACATATCCCTGACATTGCGCAGTTCTATCATTAATGCGTTAAAAGAGGCTCAAGAAAAAGGATTCACATAAATCAATACGCCATCTGTCGAATCTTCGTATTGTGTCCAGATTAAATGATAATTATTATTATTTATAAAACCCATGATATTGCCATCATACTTACCCTCTTCAATGACAATGACCTTAGGCTGTTCCTCTTCCAGCTCTTTCATATACTCATCCATAATTTCCGGCATCACACTCCCTATAGGCGATTGATAAGAATACCTTGTGGCATGCTTTCTGTCGCTTAGTATATATATCAAATCCCAATTGCCATAAACCGAAATTGTATCATCTATATCTGTGTTATTAATTACTATACTGCTTACAGTCACAGCCAGTCCCGATTTATGTTCTTCTGCTCTGCTTTCATAAATTGCCGGCACTGATGCGATAACCGACAACCAATCCGGAAAAATCATGTTAGCCAGAAGATAAACTTTAATAATAATAGAAATAATCTGCGCTATCTTCGGAAATTCTATTTCTTCAATTTCACCAAATAAAGATGCCATCGGATAAGAAAATGCGGGTATCAAAATCATTCCATAATGATTATATGTCATTCCTGACATGCATATCAATAACAAAGTAGTCAACATATAAATCATATAAACAATATTGATCGCTTTATCTCTTATTTTACACATATATACCACAGTACAAAATGAAATAATAAAAGCTGTCGTATTAAAAAAAGAAAAAAAAGAATTCCACTTTGCACCAAAAAAAGCTCTGCCGCCTTCAACAGATATATATGCTTTGTTAAAAATGATATAACTTTCCCAAAAAGCTGATAAAGAATGATTTACACCAAGCCATAATATTATAGGAACCATGATAATACACATGCCGCCCATAAACCATAATATAAAACGCGTCAAAATATCCCATTCTTTTCCAACTAACATTTGCACAAAAATAAAAATAGAAAAAACAATCCACACGGAAACCATATTGGCCCGTAAAAGAAGTACTGCTCCAAATGCAAATCCACAAATCAACAATCTCATCTTTGTTACTTTCTGATTCAGAAGATAATCAAGAAAGATATATAAGGCTATTGCGATAAATATCATTGCATATTCTTCCGTTAAATTTCCCTCCTTGAAATATTGAAACAGCAAGGAAACTGAAAACATGGTCACAATTATTGATGAATTGACGCTGCATTTCAAACGGGATATTTTATAAATCATAAAAAGCGTCCCCATCATAAAAAAGAATTCAACGACCCATACCCCGCTATATGATGAAATTTTATTACCAATCCAGTTTAATATATAGAGAAGCGGACCCTTATGGTCAAAGGAATCTCTATAAGGCATATATCCTCTTTCCATCATAAATGCTACTGTTTTAAATAAACTGTCATCAGTTCGAGTAGCACCGCCAATCCATGGAGGCCGCGGACTGTGCCGCAGGAGGAAGAAAGATATTATGGCCAGAAACGATTTGAAAAGGATGTGG
>CAMWMM010000443.1 GCA_947175285.1 uncultured Lachnospiraceae bacterium | reverse complement strand
TATAATTATGCAATATTAAGTTTCTGCTTTTTTCCAATAGTTTCCGAGACTACTCTTCATATTTATTAATGTACTATCTTTGTTAATTATGTCTTTCGCATATACATAGGCAAAATATCATCAGAGAAATATTTCCCCATCTTTTCAACTTCGCCCATTACTTTTTTGATATACTCTAATTTACATATCTTCAATTAGAATAAAACCTCCATCATTCTTGTTATTGATAAATACGTATTTATATAACCTACAGATTTGTTTCGCATTCTTCCAACCATTCCAATATTGTTTCTGCAATATCATTAACGGTAAATTCGATAAATTCATGAATATCATTTGCCGATAAATACTGATAGTTTGATATATCCACCTTATCAACATCATATTGTATATTCAGCAAGTGGTTTCTCTGCCGCTCAACATCTTCTTTACGAATAATCCCTTCTACATCCATTGCAAGCGCTTCTGAAAGCATTTTCCTGATTACTTTCGTATTTTTACTATTTTGATAAAGCCATATATCAATCCCCTGAGCCTCCGGATAATAAGCCTTTTTAAATTCATCAATATTCATCGGCGGGATATTTCTGCGCTGAAGGTTTCTCCAAATCTTTATGTCATTCCAATAATCTGTCAAACAATGAACGCATATTCCAATCCCAAAATCTTTATCAACATGCCCTTTTCTGACAACATTTTCACAAAATGACTGAATATTTCTTTTCCACAGTTGATAATCCTGTGTATCGCTCCATTTGCCGCAGCCTTCAAACATATGCGATTTGACTTTCATATTAACATCATAATCCAGATTCATGTGTACCGAATCGGGCGCTACGGAACCAAGGATAAATTCCGCCGGATTTGATATTGGTGGTATGCGCTTTAATAGTCTATATGCAATTTCCATATGTATCATTTGAAACGCCATAGATTTTATTCCCCCGTAAATACCAATTTATCGGGGTGCAACAGGCCGCAAGGGAGACCAGGAAAGTCTCCGCTCCGGCTGGTTGATTTGGTTGCGCTGTTGTGCTATACTTCTGACGGGAATAGTCAGACAAATTGGAATTTTCGTTTTCCCCAAACTTACAATTTCTCTATTAACTAAATCAACTTCTCGCTAGTGCATCAATCAATTTCTGAATACTATTTTCAAGAGTACTTTCACCCCAACCAAGATTCCATTCATCATTTGATCCACTGTCAGACACAACATATATCGCTGTTGCCTTACGAGAACGGAAATTTGCTATTGTAAATAATCCTGCTCCTTCCATCTCAACGCATTTAGCACCCATATCGTTTAAATAATATCGTCCTCTCCATTCAGGCTGAACATATCCACCATCAGTTGTCCAATGATAACCACGGATACAGGATATCCCCTTTTTCTCCAACTCCATACAAAAAGAATCTGTCAAATCCTTTGTTGATTCGATTAGTTCACCCTTAAATCCATATAATCTAGTAATAGAAGTATCGTTATACGCCCCATCGGTAAGAACATAATCTCCAATCTTATTCCCACCGGCAAATCCTACATGAATCAGTTCCTTAACTCCTGCTGCATATAAATCCTCTGCTTGAGTTGCAAGCCCTGGTGAACACATCTCACCCTTTGCAAAACCTAAATTGCTGTTATGATTCATTACATATATGCCTCCACCAACATCAAATGTAAGCGTACCAACATTCTTTGCGAGCATCGTATCAAACAGACTATCAGCCAACAAATAAACTCTGTTCGGAACCTTTGTTTGATATTCATCAAAATCAAGCCCCTGCAATTCAATCTCTTTTCGAACAAGAACAGATGGGGCATTATATAAAGCCGGATCTATGGTAAATTCTCTTTTTCGCATAATTGAATATGACAATAATTTACCATTTGCAACTGAATGCTCCGCTTGTCTTAAAAACTCGTATCCTCGTTTGCGATAAAATTCAGTAGCTGGCAACGTTGCATCTATATGTACATACGAATAATTCTTTATTATTTCTTTTTCCAAATAGTCCATAAGCTTGCTTCCAATTCCCTCATGCTGATTATTCGGAGTTATATATACCCTTGAAATAGCATTTTGATTAATTGTGCCTGTTCCGAGAATGGTAGCCCTACAACCAATCACATAGGTGTTGCCTTCCGAAATGTCATTATTGATTTTATCGCGATTATGTAATTCCAAAAAGAAATCCACTACTTCATTCGAATAGTATTTTGAATATATTTCTTTTATCGTTTTACTTACGATTTCATTAATCTCGTCAGTCTGATCTAACCGAGCCTTTTTAATTATTAATTTATCCACTATTCTTCTCCCCTAGCTAAGAAAATTCTAATTTATCATTGCACTATCTCTGTAAATTAAGTCTTTCGCATATACATAGGCAAAATATCATCAGAGAAATATTTCCCCATCTTTTCGACTTCGCCCATTACCGTTTTGATATATTCATCTTTTGTAAACCAATTATCCCTGCTTAAACCTTTTATATCAGTAACAGGTTCAACGAAAAATTCCGTATATGCAGGAAAAACCTTTTGATAGGTAAATAGAGCTCGTCTACTATGATACTCCTTGCATACAAGTATCACCTTTTTATCGTCCAAGTTTTTATCTCTTATTATCTCATAACTGTAAACTGCATTTTCATAAGTGTTTTGGGCTTTTTCTTCGCATAAAACCGCTTCCGAGGGCACTCCCTCTTTTACAGCAATCGACTTTAGAAATTCGGCTTCACTTGGATAGTCCAGAATTTTACGATTCTCACCGCCACTCACAAGTATGTATTTTGCCATGCTCTTTTGGTATAATTCTATTGCCCCCTGTATAAGCTGTGGATGACTTCCACCTGGAATAAGAATAACATCGCAAGGCGGTGTAGGCTTTTTATTTTTTACAAAAATAAAATCTGTAATACAGTCAAACGGATAGTCCATTTTGTTTCCTCCATTTACAAATAAACTTCGATTTGTATCGCTAATAGAATAACACAATCACACTCATATTTCTATCACATTTTCATTAATTTTGATAAACAGTTTCATAGTTGGCTTTTCTCACATTCTTCGGAATCCATGCCGGACTACCATATTGCTACAGTAAATATGGCAACAAGCACAGATATGACTCCAGCTACATTCATCCTGCAAGCGCATGATAATTTTATTCGCACGCAAAAAACCCATTTCATGAGACGATTCATCTGCTTTCTTACTGCCCCTGTATACGGGTGCTTGCACAACGAATAAAAATTCTCACTTCTTCTATATACTTTAATACGTCTTATGGACTCAGATGCAGAAGATATATGCTACAATTAAAAAAAGGGATTACCCGAACTCGATTGTAAATAACAGGGAACCACTAAGTGATCATAAAAACGTAAAAAATCAAATCATTTTGTAACCAACCTCCCCCTTCAACTGTGTTATAAGTGAAAGATCTTTCAAACAAGAATATAAAAGTCACAAAAGGAGCACTCATGAGACAGTCCGTACAAGAGCTGGCAGCGATATACCAGAACAATCTCTTTGCAGCAGCATTTAATATATGCAAAAATACACAAGATGCTGAGGACGTTGTTCAGGATACGTTTGTCCAGTATTACACAATGAAAAAAGAATTTGAGAGTGAGCAGCACATACGCGCATGGCTGATACGGGTGGCAGTCAACAAAGCAAAAAATATCACACGTACTTTCTGGAGGCGCAACAAGGTTTCCATTGAGGACTACATGGAAACACTGACCTTCGAGACACCGGAGGCAGAAAATCTGTTTGAAACAGTAATGCAGCTTCCAGAGAAATACCGCATTGTAATCCATCTGTACTACTATGAGGATTACGCTGTCAGTGAAATTGCGGATATCCTAAAGCTGAGCGAGAGTAACGTGAAAACCCGCCTTTCGCGCGGACGTGCCATGCTCAAGGAAGTATTAAAGGAGGAATGGGATGATGACAAATAGCGAACGGTATAAACAGGCATTTTCAGCACTTCAATCCTCCAGACACCACACATGGGAGGTAGAAGAAATGGCATTAATCCAAAAGAAACACAGAAAAAATATAGCAGTCGCAGCAGCAGTCGCATGCGCGGTTGTAGTCGGCGCCGGAGGAACCGTATACGCAACTGACCTCGGCGGCATTCAGGAGAAAATCTCTATGTGGCTTTACGGTACACAGACAGAGGTAGATGTGACGGAAAACGGCGAAAATGGCTATGGCGGATATACTTTTACGTACATGAGAGATGGTGAGATTGAGGAAATCGGCGGCGGCGGAGTGAGCATTGATGAAGATGGCAATGAAACCTGGCTATCGGCAGATGAGGTTGCTGCCCATATGAGTGAGTCTGCTGATGTCGAACAAGATGAGAATGGAAAAGTCTGGGTTTATTATTATGATCAGAAGATAGAGATCACAGACTCATTTG
>CAMWMM010000442.1 GCA_947175285.1 uncultured Lachnospiraceae bacterium | reverse complement strand
AAAATTAGCGATATAAACGAAAAACACCGAATACTTTCCCAAGAATCTGACAGTCGTCTACAATAATAGGCTCCATGGAATCATTTTCCGGCTGCAATCGGATATGTCCGTTTTCTTTATAAAAAGTTTTTACCGTAGCGGAATCATCAATAAGAGCAACAACCGTATCACCATTAACAGCAGTATTACAGCTATGAACAAAAATCTGGTCGCCGCTGTAAATACCGGCATTAATCATGGAGTCGCCTTTTACTTTTAACACAAAAGATTCTCCTGAAGGAACCATTTCAGCCGGAACAGGAAAATAACTTTCAATATTTTCCTCTGCAAGAATCGGCTCGCCTGCAGCGACACGTCCGATAACAGGCAGCGAAACCATCTCAGTGCGCACCATCTGAAAATTATCGTCGCATATCTCAATCGCTCTCGGTTTTGTCGGATCACGCCTGATATATCCGTTTTTTTCCAATGTTTCAAGATGAGAGTGGACAGAAGAGGTTGATTTTAACTGTACTGCCTCACAAATTTCACGAACAGCGGGAGGATACCCTTTTTTTAAAATTTCTTCTTTAATATAATCAAGAATATCCTGTTGTTTCTTTGTAATTTTACCGTACCCCATATGATTCTCCTTTATTCATTTTATGAATAATATTCATTGCAAGAAATTATTCACTGTCTGAATTTAATCTAGTATCAGTATAACATACTATTGAATAGAAAGCAAACATATATTCAGAATATTTGTTCGATTATTTTTAGGAAAAGTATTGACACCCGAAAATATGTTCGATATAATATTTTAAAACAGAACAGGCGTTCGTAACATATGTTTGGGAGGAATCATTATGAATAATAGCAGGAGCGAAAGAAGAATCAGAAATAATAAAATCAGAAGGCAGAAACAAATGCGCAGGAATTTCATGATGACAATTGTTACTGTCTGCCTAATTATGACATTATCTGTCAGTGTCGGCGGTTTCTTATCGAAAGCAAAAGATGACAGTGAACGTGCTTCTTATAAATATTATAAAAGCATCACCGTTTCTAATGAAGACACACTCTGGTCAATTGCAAATGAATATATGGATACGGAGCATTATCATTCCGTAGACGAATATATTAAAGAAGTAAAACAGATGAATCATTTAAAAAATGATACGATAACCTATGGCTGTCATTTAGTTATACCATATTATACGGATGAATATACGGGATAGGAAAGCTTGCGATATGTGGCAAAAAACGGTATAATTAAACCGTAAGCAGTTTTACCATAATAATATTTAGAAGGAGAACCGCCACATATGAAAAAACATGTTACCCTTAAAATTATGCTGCCAATGATTCTTATTTTCATATTAACCGTAACCGTTAATATGACGATAACCTCCTGTTTACAAAATGCACGGAGTGTTTTTCAGGATATTTCAGCTTCCTCAGATGTTTCAACGGATATTGCGAACATTACAAGCAATAGCGTAAACGTCATTTCTTCAGAGTTATCGCGTAACGGTATACTTTCCTCGTTACAGCTCCTTTTGGTGATTGTCACGATTATTATTACATACATAAGCCTGGTAAAGCCTCTGAAAGATACGGAAAGACAGTTAAATACTTTTATTGAACATATTGAGCATGATGAGGGGGACTTAAATAAACGTATTATCAGTAAAAAAGAAGACGAAATCGGTCGTCTTATATTTGGCATTAACTTATTTTTAAGTAAACTGCAGACGATTATGAAAGCAATTCAGAAACATTCTATTTCTTTGGATAATTCTTCCGGTCAGATTGTATCTAAAGTATCGGACTCGTCCCAAAATGTGCGGGAAGTATCGGCAGAAGCAGAAGCACTTTGCAGGGAAATGCAGACAGTTTTACAGACATTGGAAGATATTACATCTGATATGATTTCTTTAAATAACAGCAGTGAAGTCATTTCTAATTCTACCATATCAGGTAAAGATTATGCTGCCGAAATGAAAGAACGCGCCAATAGTATTAAGGAACTTGCCTTAACAAGTAAAAGTGAGTCAGAACGAATTACCTCCTCTTTGGAAGAGGTGCTTCGTACTTCTATGGAAAGCAGTAAGGGTGTCAATTCCATCCAGAGCCTTACGGATGAGATTCTATCCATTGCCAGCCAGACGAACCTTCTTGCATTAAACGCTTCTATTGAAGCAGCAAGAGCAGGAGAGGCAGGTAAAGGGTTTGCCGTTGTGGCAGATGAAATCCGGGGTCTTGCCGACAACAGCCGCAATACCGCAAATAACATTCAGCAAATCAGTAATAATATCGTTTCCAGTGTAGAGGAAATGTCAAATTCCTCCAACAAGCTTCTTGAATTTGTAAATACCAATGTTTTGGAAGATTATGACCGTTTCGTAGAGGCTTCCTCGAAGTATTTAAACGACGCAGATACACTGGAAGATATGATGAAAGAATTTTATGATAAATCCACTGAATTATCATCCGTTTCCGAAACTATCAGTTCCGGTATTTCCCGCATTTCACAGGCGGTAGAGGATGAAAATACCAAAGTATCGAACCTTTCCGGTATTATGCAGAGCTTATCCGCCAATATGGAGGAAATTCAGGATTATACAACCATCAATGATGGAGTTTCAAATGACCTGAAAAAAGAAATTGCGAAGTTTAAAGCGATATAAGTCTATTAAAAAAGAGGGTGCGCAGGCATCCTCTTTGCATTCTTATATGAACTAATAAAGTGTCTTGTTTTTTCATGATATTTTTGTCTTATTTATCACCCAATCTTTTAATGAAATTATCGGATGATTTTATCCAGTTCCATTCTGCCGTTTTGATAGGAAGAACTTACCTCCTGATACAGGTCTTCATAAAAAGAAATGGCAGTATGCTGTCTTTTACTTGCAATTTCTTTTGCTTTTTCTGTGTAAAAATTGGAATAGATATTCTCTAATTTATACTTATATTCCTGGAAAAACGATGGCGCGGCATCATTTTCTCCGGTTGAAACAATGCCGTCCGGCAGCACGGAATACAATGGTTCGGAAACAATACCTTTGTAAAGCAGCGTTCTTGCGATTCCGGTTGCGCCGGCTGCGTCTAATTTATCTGCGTCAAATAAAATTTTGGCTTCCAAACTTTGCGGGAAATTGTTTTTTCTGTATCTATGTGTCTGAATGCACTGTTTCACATGTTCGGCATAGCCTGTCTCAAATCCATGCTGCAAAAGGAAATGATAAGCTTTATCACCGCCTACGAGCGCATGACATAAAGCAGGATTTTCATATTGTTCTTTTCGGCCGATATCATGCATTAAACATGCTGCAATCAGAACGTCATAACTCACGTTATTTTCTGTTTTTGCAATTTCAAGCGCATTATATAACACACGATATATATGTTCTTTGTCGTGGGCTGTATCTTCCATACAGGAAAGCATGTAGTTTTCAAATAAGCAATAAGTTTCTTTGTTCATTGTGTATTCCTCCAAGGCAAACGCACTATAATATCCGCCATCCATCGATACGCTCCTGAATTGCCGTAAACATTCTGTCTTTGACTCCGGGCGTCTCCAGATTGATTTCCCGCAACAGTGTTTTGGCATATTCACGCTTCGTATGTCCGTCGGCGGGGCAGGGGCTTTTGACAACAGGAACGTTATATTTGTTGACAAAGCCAATAACATCCGCCTCTTTCATATAGATAAGCGGTCTTATAACCGTCAAATCCATGCGGTCTAAATAGGTAACGGGACGAAATGTATGAAAGCGTCCTTCATAAATGAGAGAGAGCATCATGGTTTCCACAACATCATCTTTATGGTGCGCATAAGCAACTTTATTGCAGCCGGCTTCTTTGATAGCGCTGTTTAATGCGCCTTTCCGCATTTTTGCACATAAAGAGCAGGGATTGCTTTCTTTTCTGTCCTCAAAAACTATTTTACCGATATCGGTTTTCACAATATGATAGGGGACGTCAAGGTCGTCACAAAGTTTTGTGATTTCATCCAGATTCAGATTTTCGAACCCTAAATCAACCGTAATGGCATGCAGAGCAAATTTTGCCGGATAAAAGCGTTTCAGTCCGTGCAGGGCATAGAGCAGAGTCAGGCTGTCCTTACCGCCGGAAATACCGACTGCAATGCTGTCACCGTCTGCAATCATATGATAATCATCAACCGCTTTTCTGGTCACGCTTAAAACTTGTTGCAGTTTCATCGTGCAATATTCCTTTCTAAAAACAAATCAAGAATTGCGAAGCGATTCTTGTAGGTCAGCAGATTTATCTGCTGACCTTATTATATCAGAGATTCCATATTTTTTCAGAAATATTTCAGAAAAGTAATACAGATTGTTAAAAAAATGATATACTTAACTTATCATGAATAGATTAGGAAGGACATGGTATTGATATGAAATTTCATTTTGATAAAAAGTATCTATATTGGGG
>CAMWMM010000441.1 GCA_947175285.1 uncultured Lachnospiraceae bacterium | reverse complement strand
GTCTGTTCCTGTTCCGGGGGAAGTAACGGTTCCCGGATTAGGCGTTTTGAAGTTTCAAGTTATACAAAAAGAGGATTTTTTTTACAAAAAAGGACAAATTATTCCGGAAAAAACATATACGAAATGGTTTGATTATGATAAAATAACTACGGTTTTACTATTAAGAACAAGAAAAACAGGAGATTATCTTACTATAGATGATTCCCTGCGGAAGAAATCCATAAAAGACTATATGATAAATGAGAAGATTCCCAAAGCACAGCGGGAACATATTTATCTGTTGGCGGATGGAGCGCATATTCTATGGGTTCCGGGCTACCGCATCAGTCAGTATTATAAGGTGGATGAAAATACGAAAAGTATTTTACAGGTACGATTAGGAGGAAGATAATGGCTGAGAGAATTGAAGTATTACTGCCGGAAGAAAAGATAAATGCCAGAATACGGGAATTAGGAGAACAAATCAGCAAAGATTACGCAGGAAAAAATATACATTTGATATGTATTTTAAAAGGCGGAAGCTTTTTTATGTGTGAACTTGCAAAGAGAATTACCGTTCCTGTGTCCATAGATTTTATGTCTGTTTCCAGTTATGGCAGCGGCACAACGTCAGGCGGAACGATTAAAATCAAAAAGGACTTGGATGAGCCTTTAGAGGGGAAGCATGTTCTTATTGTGGAAGATATTGTAGATACCGGAAGAACATTAAGTTATCTGGTGGAGTTGTTAAAAGACAGAGGTGCGGCGGATGTAAAACTTTGCGCTTTGTTAGATAAACCTGAACGGCGGGAAGTGGATATCCAGGCGGATTATATCGGGTTTCAGATACCGGATGAGTTTGTTGTAGGATATGGTTTGGATTATGACCAACGTTATAGAAATTTTCCGTATATCGGTATTGTAAAATTTGATTAGATATGGCTCCCGTCAGAGACGTTTCTATCAGGAAAGAGGTATGATTTGAGTAAGAATAACAGAAGTTTTTATTTGTATTTTATTGTGATTATCGGACTGCTTCTTTTTACGGTCTGGATTGGAACAATAAGAGTGCAGGGAAATGGTTACACAAAAGGCGAGTTTGAAGCGCAGCTAAAAAACGGTAATGTGGCGATGGCGAATATCTGTCCCAATAAAGAGACGCCGACCGGCTCGGTAGAGATTACATTAAAGAGCGGGGAGGAACGAATCCTCTATGTGACGGATGTTACGGAAATAGAGCAGGTCATCAGACAGTATGGCTTAGACCCGACAGTTGAGGATGTACCGGAGGAAAGCTGGTTTCTTAACAGTGTATTTCCGATACTGCTCGTTACGATAGTCTGCGTTTTCTTCTTTGTGATGATGAATTCACAAAATTCGGCAGGCGGCAGCGGCGGAAAAATGATGAATTTTGGAAAAAGCCGTGCAAAACTTTCCCTCGGAGATAATAAAATCACATTGAACGAGGTTGCCGGATTAAAAGAAGAAAAAGAAGAATTGGAAGAAATTGTAGAGTTTTTGAAAGAGCCGGGGAAATTTACGAAGGTCGGAGCCAGAATCCCGAAAGGCGTTCTGTTAGAGGGCGCTCCCGGTACCGGAAAAACACTGCTTGCCAAAGCGATTGCAGGAGAAGCGAATGTACCGTTCTTTAGTATTTCCGGTTCTGATTTCGTGGAAATGTTTGTCGGTGTCGGTGCATCCCGTGTTCGGGATATGTTTGCGGAGGCAAAAAGGCATGCGCCGTGTATTATTTTTATTGATGAGATTGATGCGGTGGCAAGACGCCGTGGTACCGGTATGGGCGGCGGCCACGATGAAAGAGAACAGACGTTAAACCAGCTTCTTGTGGAAATGGACGGTTTTGGTATCAATGAAGGCATTATTGTTATGGCGGCAACCAACCGTGTCGATATTTTGGATCCCGCGATTTTAAGACCGGGACGTTTTGACAGGAAAATCAGCGTGGCATCACCGGATGTCGGCGGACGGCAGGATATTTTGAAAGTTCATGCCAAAAACAAACCGCTTGCGGATGATGTTGACTTAGAACAGATTGCCCAGACAACCGCAGGTTTCACAGGAGCGGATTTGGAGAATCTCTTGAATGAAGCAGCAATCAATGCGGCAATGGATGAAAGAGTTTTCGTAAAACAGGAAGATATCAAGAAAGCGTTTATCAAAGTCGGTATCGGTTCGGAGAAGAAAAGCCGTATTATATCCGATAAAGAGAAAAAGATTACGGCGTACCATGAAGCCGGTCATGCTATTTTATTCCATGTTCTTCCGGATGTCGGACCTGTATATACCGTTTCCATTATTCCGACCGGACTCGGGGCAGCAGGATATACCATGCCGCTGCCGGAAAAAGATGAAATGTTCCTGACAAAGGGTAAGATGAAAGAGGAAATTATGGTATCTCTGGGCGGACGTATTGCAGAGGAAATTATTTTCGATGATATTACGACAGGGGCATCCAGTGATATTAAAAAAGCAACGAAAGTTGCCCGCAGGATGGTAACAAGATATGGTATGTCTGATAACATCGGCGTTATTAATTATGATGATGACGATGATGAAGTATTTATCGGAAGAGATTTGGCACATGCCAAAAATCACAGCGAGATTATTTCCGGAGAAATTGATAAGGAAGTAAAAGCGATTATTGATGAATGTTACCAGAAAGCAAAAGAAATCATATTAGAACATGAAAAAGTCCTACATGAGTGCGCAAGGCTGTTATTGGAAAAGGAAAAGATTAGCAGAGTA
Source organism: uncultured Lachnospiraceae bacterium (assembly GCA_947175285.1). Next base: position 1,698 of record CAMWMM010000441.1, on the reverse strand, counting down.
GAGTTTGAAGCGTTGTTTGATATGTAATATTACATGGATTTTGTGCAATTTTCACAAAAAACGATTTTCAAATTTGTAATATTTGTGAATCCTTAGTATTGTGAACTAAATAAGGCTGTGCTAATATACACTTGTAACCCCCAATACATTATATAGTTTTTTGCTATACCCCATAAGAAAGAAATACCTTCTCTAAAAAGGACAGCGAACCCAAAGCTGTCTTTTTTACTACTCTAAAAAGAAAAACATATTATAAAACGGAGGCTGCTCGTATGGACATCAATCAATTTTGGAAGGCAGAACAAAATTACCAGTATATTTCTTCAATGCGTCCTGTCTTTAACAGAAAGGCATTGTTCAGTGACACTACGGAAAATTATATTTCTCCTGCAGAGCCAAGCGCATACAGTGAAGTAACGATTCGGTTTCGTTCTGCACTCAACAATATCGATAGGGTTTTTTTCGTACATAAGGGTATAAAACATCTGATGCTGAAAACAGAGTCAGACGAGTATTTTGATTATTATTCACATACGGAACAGCTTGATAATGAAAATATGTTGTATTATTTTGAAGTGGTTGCAGGGAAAGCATCCTGTTATTTTGATACAAGGGGTGTAGTCAGAGATATCAACGAATACTATCAATTTCGGATTATTCCCGGTTTTAAGGTTCCGCAGTGGGCGAAGGGAGCCGTTTTTTATCAAATTTTTGTAGACCGGTTTTATAACGGGGATAAGACAAACGATGTCTTAACGAATGAATATCAATATATAAATGATAGAACTGTTCAAGTTGATGATTGGGATAAATATCCTGCGACAGATGGCATAAGGGAATTTTACGGAGGCGATTTGCAGGGCGTTTTGGATAAAATGGATTATCTACAGGATTTAGGAGTAGATGTTATTTATTTTAATCCGCTCTTTGTTTCTCCTTCAAACCATAAATATGATATACAGGACTATGATAATATTGACCCGCATTTTGGAAAGATTGTCAATGAGCAGGGAGATTTATTGCAGCCCGGGCAGCAGGAGAACAGATTTGCAACAAAATATATTAACCGCATTACAAATAAGGAAAATCTGGATGCAAGCAACCAGCTTTTTGCAGACGTGGTAAAAGAAGCGCACAGGCGTGGTATGAAAGTAATTCTGGACGGCGTTTTTAACCACTGCGGTTCTTTCAATAAGTGGATGGATAAAGAAAGAATTTATGAGAATGCGGAAGGGTATGAAAAGGGCGCTTATGTTGCACAGGACAGCCCTTATCATAATTATTTCCAGTTTAATGATAATAACAGATGGCCTTATAACGGCACATATGACGGATGGTGGGGGCATGATACCCTGCCGAAGTTAAATTATGAAAACTCCAGAGAATTGCTTCAGTATGTGCTTCATATTGCCAGAAAGTGGGTATCTCCACCGTATAATGCAGATGGATGGCGTCTGGATGTAGCGGCGGATTTGGGTCATAGTCCCGAATATAACCACTTTTTCTGGAAAGAGTTTCGCAAGGCGGTAAAAACCGCAAATCCGGATGCCATTATTCTTGCAGAGCATTACGGAAGTCCCAAAGACTGGATACAGGGCGGAGAATGGGATACCGTTATGAATTATGACGCTTTCATGGAGCCCGTTACATGGTTTTTAACCGGTATGCAGAAACATAGTGATGATTATCGGGATGATT
>CAMWMM010000440.1 GCA_947175285.1 uncultured Lachnospiraceae bacterium | reverse complement strand
ATCCTGTCATCGGGCGGTTCACGCAGGAAGACACCTACAATGTGGACGGGCTGAATCTGTATGCATATTGCAGGAACAATCCGGTATATTATGTGGATCCGAGTGGGAATATCTGTAAGAAAGCCGCGGACAGGATTCGGGAAAAGCTTATAAATGGAGATCCTGTATCCAGGAGCGAATATAAAAAACTCGCGGCTTACGATAGGCATCAGTTAGATCTTCAGAAACAGCAATTTAATAGTGGCACGGCAACTAATAAGCAAAAAGGAAATTATGGAGAGATGTGTGCCGACTATTATATGAGATATGATAAGAATGTCATTAATCAAGGATACCTTCTGGTTCCAATTGGCAGAGACGCTCCGACAGGGTTGAATGACAAGATTGTCAGAGGAATAGACGGAGTATATGTCAATAGAGGCGCTTCAAGTAGAGAAAGCTATGTAATAAATGAAGCGAAGTATAATACGGCACAATTAGGCAATACAAAAAATGACGGACAACAGATGTCATATACTTGGTTGATGAATCAGAATAAAGGCAAAGACAGGATATCAAAATGTGTCAGCAATCAAAATGACGTAGCTCAGATTCAGAGTGGATTGAGAAACGGTAATGGTGTGGCATTGGTTGAAACACGAGTTGATGTAAACGGGAATGTAACAGCTACAAGATTAACTACCACTCCGAGAAGAGGAACCGTGCAGAATGCGGGATCATGGCCGAAGTAAACAATTTTTTCCATATGGTGGGAATGGAGTATCTGTGATTTGTGTAGCCAGACATTTCAGTTGGATGAGCACACCTATGTTTCTTAGCAGGAGAAATATAGGTGTGCTGACTTAAGGAATATGTGATTGGTATTCGTAGTAACAATATTGTAGTTATTCTTTGGCAGGCAGGGATGCGGTGGAGTACCGATTTAATGAGGATTGATTGAAAATAAGATTATTGGAGGGATAAAGGATGAGAGACCCATATTGTATAGAAGAAGATGTCAGAAGGACAATTTCAGAGAATTATCTGAGAACGATAAATGATGCGGAGGAACAGATTAAAGAAGTGACAGCGGATGAAGAACAGGGGATACAACGGTATCGATCGGATAATATCACCATAATCTGGGCCTGCCATTTAACACGGTTTCAATATGGAACAGCGGTGTTTTCCGCCATGTATTCCCTGGGTGAAGAGATTGAAATATTGCGTCCATGGTTCGAGTTATCGGTGAGTGGTCTGGAATGTTCATGTCAGCCGATGTTCCATAAGATGGATTTTTTTATAAACTATTACTATGAGTCGTTCATCAATCTCATTTCGATTGGAATACTGTTAGAGGTGGATGACGATACCATGAGAGTGATAGTAAACGGCGCCCGCCGTTATAACGCGAATGATGCTTTAGTGGATTTCCTGCTGTCAGTGTATGATACAGGCTGGGAGCACCATACCGGAAAGTTTCACATTCCACGCCCCTATCAGTATACAAAGGATATTATACTGACAGCGCAGGAGGATAAAGAGAGAGCTTCCGAATTATTAAAGGAATATGTAAAGAAAAAATGGTTGTCCGGAAGCGAACTCAGGAATGCCCATAAGGAAAAAGGATATGTAGGAATGTGGAGTTATGAGTCAGCGGCATTAGCGAAGATATTGGGGCTGGATGATTCGTGTTTTAAGGGAAAGAAAAACTATCCCTACGATTTGGCTCATTATAAGCGTGACAGGGTATTTCCTGCCAGCGCATATTCAAAATGGCTGACAGGAATCCGGGAGAAAGAACAGGGGGCAGAACGGTTAGAGAAAGAAAAGGTGTATATTAAAGCATTGGAAGAGGATTATCTGGCATTGGATGATGAGGCGTTCTATGAAAAGTATAAGGAAAAATTCCTGCAGGGTTTGTTTTCCGATAAGGTAGAATATGGCAATTACCGAATGGCAGGGGCAGAGGGGATATTGGGCTTTCTTTTGGTAAACGTGTTGGTAATAGATGGCTATATATTACAGATGGACTATAGGGATGAACCTGAAGAATATCTGATTGATTTCGTAAATGAAAGGCTGGAGACAGACTATGGCAAGGATATGATTGAGGACATCGAAAGCGATGATGAATCGGAAAACACGGATGCGGAAATCGAGCTCTACGACACAAAGTATGTAAAAAAACTTGGAAGGAAATTAAAGCGTAAGGGTTTTCGGTTTGTGTGGTTCCTGATTGACAACGACCAATATTATGTGTGCATCATGCCCAAGACAGCAGTTCTTGGAAAGAAATGGTATGAGATAAGCTTAAAGATTGATTAGCGGAGCAGATTGGAGTGATGGTTCTTGATGGTCATTTTCTGCCAACATGTATTGAGATTAGCCGATAAGAATCCGAGAGAAAGAACAGGGGGCGGAAAATGGCAATTACCAGATGACAGGGTTGATTAATTTCGTATAGGGATGGAAGCCGATATTTTATATTAAAAGGTGATAGTCAATAAATGTGTTGGTGTTACTTTAAAGCATCACTAACTTATAGTTGCGAACATCATTTATACTGTGCCAGTAACAATTCTGACCGACTGTGCACAAGGATGAAAATAGCATATCCTTTAGATTGTCTGCACATCGGAAAGCATTAGAAAATAAAGCATTATAGCGGTTGATATACTTTGTAGCAACTCCGCGATAATGGTTATAGGTCTCCTTTATAAAGGAATGAAGGCTATTTACAGTATTGAGGTTAAATATACCTCTGCTTTCTTCTTTTTTTACATCTACAACCGTACAGCTGGCAAGTGTTTCGAGAACGTTATAGCTACGGAGTCCGTCCGTAAGTACGAGCGTATCTTCCGCAATATGTCCACGGAATATTTCATCAAGTTCTTCACCTGATGGTTTTGCGCGGTTTACAGTAGCCGCAATGGCGCCGCCATCACGCTGGATACCAGTGCAGATAGCTATATATTCATTTGAAATACCCCGTTTGGCGGCCTTTGCACCATGCTTGCGTGCTTCGCGGCCTGCCGTTTGTGGAACCTAGCTGCCTTTGTAACAGTCAAGTACAAATGTTTCGTCAAGTTCAGCGAAGCCAGAGAGAAGAACAGGATTGCTTTCAAGAAGATCCTGTAAGGCCATCAGTATCTTGTGCCGCATAGTAAAGGCTGTCTGGTGGGAAAAACCATATTCTTTCGCTGATTTATCTAAGGATACACCATGTAATGTATCACGAATAAAATCTACCCACACAGACTGGTTGTAATGAGAATTAGACATTACGGTATTAGTCGAGTACATATATGTACGTTTGCAGTCATGGCATAGGAAGCGTTGTTTTCCAGTCCTGTAACCATACTTTATGGTATGTGTTCCTTTGCAGTAAGGACAGTTGGTTTTTTCTTCTGACTGCTGATTTACTGAAATAATACTGAGTACAAAACTAATAATACGATCCAAATCGGATTCACATAATTGTTTGATGTAGTCAAATAGTGTATTAATCTTATTGTTCATAAACTTATCACCTCGTAAATTTAGATAAGTTTATTATATCAGAACAAATATTTGCATTCAACTCTCAAAAGCAATAACAACACATTTTTTGACTAACACCAAAGGGATATCCATATATGGCAACATGCTATGAATGAATATTATAAGACGAGATACGGGGTATACCCTCCATTAAATGTTAAAGGATGGTAAATAATGGAATTAAATATTAACTCACCAGCATATTATTCAAGAGAATATGGAATAGATGATGATATATATCATTTATGTAGACAAATATCCGATTATGTGCAAGAGAAAAGATATAGTGAACTAATAGAGAGTGTGGGGATAACTCCAGTAATTGCACCATATGAAGTGATACAAGCTGGAAAATTTAAAGAAACAAAGAGATGTGAACCCAAGTATGGGTTTGCGTATGTAAGTATTCAGATTGATTATATTGAATATACCAAAGCAAACAAGGAGGAAAAGAAAAAATTAATAATTAAGAATATTTTGGACTCAATGAAAATTATTAAGAAAAGGGGTAAGATAGATTTTATACAGTTTGAAAAAGATATTAAAATGTTTTGTTTAGAACAAGGTATCGACTTATAGTTTTACATATTCGATGTTATGGTACCTAACAGGAATGATTATGACTTCAGAGCTAACCGAGAGCTATCGCTACATGTTGGAAGACTTATTGGAGTCTGTTATTTCACAGAGAATGTGCTACAGTTATGCCTATGACGTGATGGGAAGGCTCATGGAAAAGAAGGCGAGTGGCAGGACGCTGCTCTCCTTTCGATACGACCCGAACAGCAACCTCACGCACCAAATGGACATGACGGAAAAAGTGACAGAATATCACTATGATATTGCGGGTAACATCAGCGAAGTATTTATGAACAGAACGGCAGGGTGACAGACATCACAGACGCCGGCGGCACCACCTATGTGCACAATGAGT
>CAMWMM010000439.1 GCA_947175285.1 uncultured Lachnospiraceae bacterium | reverse complement strand
TAGGGCCGGATTGTTTTGCAGAGTACATTTACGCCGTGCCGAAAATAGCGACAAGAACGTATTCTCTTTTTGGTTCTTCCAGACTGACCAATGCGCATAATGAATGGATTACCATACTTGTGAATCAAGGAATAATGGGTCTTATATGTTTCATTGGCATTTTTTTGACAGCGTTTTTCAAATTTATTAAAAAAGCGCCGATACAGCCTTTTTTGTATCTTTGCGCAGCAAGCTTATTGAGCTATACCCTGCATAATGTGGTAAGTTTTCAACAGGTTTTGAACGTACCGTTTGTTTTTATGATACTGGGAATTGGAGAGGGGTTGACAAATAAGGATTCTTCTTCTAAAATCAATTCCTAAACAGGAATAAAAATAGGGAGGCAAAGAAAATGGCAGACAAAAAGTTAGTAGAAGCAATTACATCTATGGAAGATGATTTTGCGCAGTGGTACACCGATGTCGTAAAGAAAGCAGAACTAATCGACTACACAAGCGTAAAGGGTTGTATGGTATTCAGACCGGCGGGTTATGCAATTTGGGAACTGATTCAGCAGCAGTTAGACGCTATGTTTAAGGAAACAGGAGTGCAGAATGTTTATTTACCTATGTTTATTCCGGAAAGCCTGTTAAATAAGGAAAAGGATCATGTAGAGGGATTCGCGCCTGAAGTAGCGTGGGTTACACACGGAGGGCAGCAGCCGTTACAGGAAAGATTGTGTGTAAGACCTACTTCAGAGACGCTTTTCTGTGATTATTATAAAAATACGGTGCATTCCTACCGGGATTTGCCGCAGGTATGTAATCAGTGGTGTTCCGTTGTACGCTGGGAGAAAGAGACAAGACCTTTTTTACGGAGCCGTGAATTTTTATGGCAGGAAGGACATACCGCACATGCAACGGCAGAGGAAGCGGAAGAAAGAACGATTCAGATGTTAAACGTATATGCGGATTTCTGCGAGCAGGTATTGGCGATTCCGGTTATAAAAGGACGTAAGACAGATAAGGAGAAATTTGCGGGTGCGGTAGCGACTTATACAATCGAAGCATTGATGCACGACGGAAAGGCATTACAGTCGGGAACGAGCCATAACTTCGGAGACGGATTCGCAAAAGCATTCGACATTCAGTTTACGGATAAAGACAATACTTTAAAATATGTTCATCAGACATCATGGGGCATGACGACCCGATTAATCGGTGCGGTTATTATGGTGCACGGAGATAATTCCGGTCTGGTGCTTCCTCCGAGAATTGCGCCTACGCAGATTATGATTATACCGATTCAGCAGAAAAAAGAGGGCGTACTGGAGAAAGCATTTGCGCTGAAAGAGCAGTTAAGTAATTTCCGTGTGAAAGTGGATGATGCGGATAAGAGTCCGGGTTGGAAATTCTCTGAGCAGGAAATGAGAGGAATTCCGATTCGTGTAGAAATCGGACCGAAAGATATTGAAGCGAATAAATGCGTTATCTGCCGCCGCGATACAAGAGAGAAAATCGAAGTATCTCTGGATGAACTGGAAGCAAAGGCAGCGGAAATTCTGGATAAAATGCAGGTAGAAATGTTAGAGCGCGCCAGAGCGCATAGAGAAGAGCATACTTATGTTGCAAAAAATGCAGACGAATTTAGAAATCTTTTCGCTGAGAAATCCGGTTTTGTAAAGGCGATGTGGTGTGGTGAGCAGGCTTGTGAAGACAAGATTAAAGAAGAGCTTGCCGTAACGAGCCGCTGTATGCCGTTTGAGCAGGAACAGATATCGGACGTATGCGTATGCTGCGGCAAACCTGCTAAGAAGATGGTTTACTGGGGCAGGGCGTATTAAAAGAGGAATTTAAATATGAGTAAAAATCGCAGAAAAAAGAAAAAAGGCGTCGGCGTGATTGTATTTTTAAGTCTTGTCATAGTATGCTGCCTGGTAGTGATTGTTTTTATAGGAAGAGGCTCTATGCCGAATTTTGTAAAAGATAAAGTTACGGAAAAAGTAGCTGAGCAGGTGACGCAGCAGGTATTTGAGAAAGCGCTGGAAAGTATGGGCGACCCGCAGGCTGCGGAAAAAGCAAAAAAAATGGTAGAAAATATGGACGAAGCGGATAAAAAGCAGACGCAGGAAATCATTGAAAAATATGCGGACAGCGAGACTCTTTCCGAATGTCTGGAGATTGTGGAAGACGGCATCAATTCCGAATCCATTGCCGAAGTGCAGCAGTATCTGGAACAAAGCGTGACGGAGGAAGATATTCAGAAATTAGAGGAATTATATAGTAAGTACGAAGCGGAAATCAACAGTTCCCTTGAGTAATTTTTAAAGGATAACTGTGAATGTACTGCCGCCGCCGGGAGTGTCCGTTACAAGAATACTTCCGTTATGTGCTTTCACAATTTCATAAGCAATAGACAAGCCTAACCCGAAGTGCTCTTTAGTGCTTCGGGATTTTTCTGCCCTGTAAAAACGGTCGAAAACTCTTTTTTTATCTTCATCGGAAATCCCGATGCCATTGTCACATACAGAGATATGAAAATGTGATTTTTGGCAGGAAAGTGACAGTTCTATTTTGCCGCATTCCGGCGTGTAGCTGATGGCATTGTGTAAAAGAATGGAAATCACCTGACTGATACGCTCAGGGTCTGCATTGCACAAGGGAAGAGCATGTTCCGGCAGATGAATGGAAAGGGAAATGGATTTTTCTTTTGCCAGCGGTTCAAATGCCTCGTAGGAGTTCATAAACAGGGTATCAAGTTCGATTGGCTGAAGCTTTATGGAAAAATGGTGACTGTCGGAACCGGACAGGGTAAGCATATCGCTTACTAAAGCAGACATACGTGTCCCCTCGTTGCTGATTGTTTTTAAAAAGCCCTCCTGTTTTTCCGGCGGAGCCGTTTTACAGCATTCTGCCGCCGACAGGATAACGGCGAGAGGCGTACGCAGTTCATGAGAAGCCGAAGCGACAAACTGCGCCTGTTTTTCCTGATTTTCCATGATAGGGTGCAAAAGCCTGCCTGTGAATATCCAGGAAAAGACAGTCAGCATCAAGATAGCGGCAAAGTCAATCCCAATGAAACGCAAACGCTGTTCCCTGATTTGTCCTTCCAGTGATTCTAAGGAAGAGAGCACAATGATTTGCAGAGAAGACGCATTTTTTCCCATATTCATAACACTGCCGAAATATTTGGTATCGGTAGATGCGGAAGTAAATTCAAATTCAAGATGCCATGCATTGTAAGAACCTTTCCTGTCGGAAGATGACTCGGAAAGTATGTTTTGATAGACATCCAGACTTTCATCTAATAGCAAAGTTCTTGCCTGAGAAGCGTCCGGGTCATTAAGCTGGTTATATAAAAACGGAATACCGTTGTCCAGTACATAAAAAAGATAATTGCCCTGCGCTTCCATTTTGGAAAGCCATTCCATCGAAATGACAGACTGCTGTTCCAGATTGGTAGTAATTGTGTTGATATCATTTTGAAAAGCCTGAAACTGATTTTTATATAGTCCGTCTTCCGAAACATATAAGTAACACAAAGACATCACAATCATTATCACAGCCGTGATACCTGCACATAACAGTGTAAGCCGGACATGTACTTTTTTAAACATAAATTATTTCTCCTGAAGGCAGTAACCGATGCCCCGTATTGTTTTAATCTGCAATTTGCTCCCCGTAATTTGCAGACGTCTGCGCAGAAAGTGGATATAGTTGTCAAGATTGCCCTCTTCTACATCACTGTCAGGTCCCCAGACTTTTAAAAGAAGCGTCTGGCGCGGCAGTGTCTGGTCATGAGAACGAAGAAATGTTTCAAGCAGCGCAGCCTCTTTTTTGGAAAGCGTACAAGTGCCCGACGGCCCTTTCAGTATACACGCGGAGGACTGCCATGTAACGTCTGCAACAGTCAGAATATCGGCATCCGTCAATGTATGAGGTCTTCTGGTGACACAGCGGATTCTGGCAAGAAGTTCCTCAAAAGCAAACGGTTTTACAAGATAATCGTCGGCGCCAAGGTCAAGCCCCGTTACTTTATCAGATAAAGTTCCCAGTGCCGTGATAAGGATAACGGGGGTCGTAATATTTGCTTTTCTCAGTGTGGTCAGAATATCCGTACCCTCCATATGAGGAAGCATTCTGTCAAGTAAAATCACATCATAAATATTCTGCTTCCCATAAAATAACGCTTCTTCTCCGTCCGTACAGGAATCCACGCTGAAACCCGCCGTTTCCAATTGATAAGTAAGTGTGTCATTTAATTGTCTGTCATCTTCCGCCAGTAAAATTCTCATGATGATATCCTCGCGCCCATATCGGTTGAATTTATATTTATTATAGCATTTTATTTTATCATAGGAATCTTTAATTATTCTCTAAATAAAAGGAATGAAAATGTGAAGTTTGGGGGATATTATAACCTTGAAAACGTGATAATAAAAGATTGTGATAACCTTGAAAACGTGATAGGATATAAAAGGAAGG
>CAMWMM010000438.1 GCA_947175285.1 uncultured Lachnospiraceae bacterium | reverse complement strand
TTTTTTTCTTTCAACAAATTGTTTTTGATTGTATTAAATTTTTGCTAGTCGTTTCCGGTAATATATGATACACTAATGAGTGTATGTAAAGTTTTAAATTTTTATTATGATAAATGGAGGGCTGAAAAATGAGTACTACTTCTCAAGCGGGTCAAAGAATTAATGCTTTGCTCGATGAAAACAGTTTCGTTGAGATTGGTGCGCTTGTTACGGCAAGAGCAACGGATTTCAATCTGAAACAGACAGAGACTCCGTCAGACGGTGTAATTACCGGCTATGGAGTGATTGACGGTAATCTTGTGTATGTATACAGCCAGGATGCTTCCGTATTAAACGGAACCGTTGGTGAAATGCATGCAAAGAAGATTGCAAACCTCTATGATTTGGCAATGAAAACAGGTGCGCCGGTTATCGGTCTGCTTGATTCTGCCGGACTTAGACTACAGGAAGCTACGGATGCTTTAAATGGATTTGGCGAGATTTATATGAAGCAGACATTGGCATCAGGTGTTATTCCGCAGATTACGGCAGTTTTTGGAACCTGTGGCGGCGGACTTGCCGTTGTTCCCGGTCTGACTGATTTTACATTCATGGAAGCGGACAAGGCGAAATTGTTTGTAAATTCTCCAAATGCGTTAGAGGGCAATGAAATTTCCAAATGTGATACAAGCGCGGCAGCATTCCAGAGCGAAGAAGCCGGCACGGTAGACGTAGTTGCTGATGAAGCTTCTATTCTGGCACAGATTAGACAGTTGGTATCCATGCTGCCTGCTAACAATGCGGAAATCGCATTGGCGGATTGCACAGATGACTTAAACAGAGGATGTCCTGAACTTGCAAACTGTGTAGGCGATACATCCATTGCATTATCACAGATTGCGGATAACGGTATCTTTGTAGAAGTGAAACAAAACTATGCAAAAGATATGGTTGCAGGATTTTTACGCTTAAACGGCGCAACGGTTGGTGCGGTAGCAAACCGTACGGAAGTATATAATGAAAATGGTGAAGTAACAGAGAAATTTGATGCGGTTCTGTCTGCAAAAGGCGCTGAGAAAGCTGCTGACTTTATCAATTTCTGTGATGCTTTTGAGATTCCGGTATTATCTTTAACAAATGTAAAAGGATTCGCAGCAACAAAATGTGCTGAAAAGAGAATGGCTAAAGCAGTGGCAAAACTTACATATGCGTTTGCAAATGCAACTGTTCCGAAAGTAAACGTAATCATTGGCAAAGCATATGGCAGCGCTTATGTGGCAATGAACTCCAAAGCGATTGGAGCTGATATTACAATGGCTTGGCCAAATGCGGAAATAGGCACAATGGATGCCATTCTTGCTGCAAAGATTATCTGTGATGGACAAGGTTCCGAAGCAATCAATGCATGTGCGAAAGAATACACGGCATTACAGAATAATGTAACAAGCGCAGCAAAGAGAGGATATGTAGACCAGATTGTTGAGCCTGTCGATACAAGAAAATATATCATCGGTGCATTCGAAATGCTGGCTACGAAAAGCGAGGGCCGTCCGGAGAAAAAACACGGTACAGTTTAGAAAGGATGATACTTAATATGAAAAAAATATTAGCAATATTAGGTATGATTACCTGTATGATTGGACTGACGGCATGCGGTTCCGTTCAGGAAGTGCCGGAGGGCGCTGTCAGTGAGGCTGATGCTTTGGTGATGGGTCAGTCTTTTGTTGAAAGTGCCTGGCAGATAGTCAATGCGGGGGAAGAAGAAGCTGCTGCGACTGAAGTGGCATACAATGGTGTGCTTAATTTTAAAAGTGCACTGGTTGATATAGGTAGTTATATTGGAACAGATGGTGGTACTGTAGAGTATAAGGATGATGAAGTTATCATTAATATCAATGTTCTTGGTTCCTCTCATAATGCGGTTGTTGAAATTATTATGAACAACAGCGGAACCGAATTAATTGGTATGACGACGAATGTGACATATTCATTCGGAGAAAATATGTCAAAAGCGTTTTTAAATACCGTACTTGGTATGGGAACCGTATTTGCTGTTTTAATCCTGATTAGTTTGATTATTTCTCTGTTTGGTTATATTCCGAAACTGTTTGATTCTAAGAAGAAAGCGCCGGAAAAGGCACAAACAGAGACAGCAGACAAAGTAGTTGCACAAATTGTTGAAACAGAAGAATTAAGTGATGATTTGGAACTGGTGGCGGTTATTTCCGCAGCGATTGCGGCTTATGAAGGTGCAGCTTCCGGTTCTACGGATGGATTTGTAGTAAGGTCTATCAGAAAAGCATATAAAAAATAAATAACAGATTGCATAACAGTTGTTATAGGAGGACAATAAAATGAAAAATTATACAATTACCGTAAACGGAAGCGTATATGATGTAGTAGTAGAAGAGGGTGCAACAAGCGGTGCACCGGTAGCAGCAGCTCCCGCAGCGCCTAAGGCAGCTCCCAAAGCAGCTCCGGCGGCAGCGCCTAAAGCAGCTGGCGGCGCAGCAGGAAGCGTTAAAATTGAAGCAGGTGCAGCAGGTAAGGTATTTAAACTGGAAGCAAGCGTAGGACAGGCAGTAAAGAAAGGTGATCCGGTTGTTATTCTGGAAGCTATGAAGATGGAAATTCCTGTTGTTGCTCCTGAAGATGGTACGGTAGCAAGCATTGATGTAGCTGTCGGCGACCCTGTAGAAGCAGGCGCATTACTTGCTACATTGAACTAGATATTCGCACATTTGTATCATTACTATAGGAGGTAAAAACATGGATTACATAGCAAATACGCTATCCAATCTGATTCATCAGACAGCTTTCTTTAATTTAACTATAGGAAACTATGCGATGATTGTGGTAGCTTTGGTATTCCTATTTCTGGCTATCAAATATGAATTTGAACCGCTTCTGTTGGTTCCGATAGCCTTTGGTATGCTGCTTGTTAATATCTATCCGGATATTATGGCTGAGTACGGTGCAGGCGGTGCAGGCGGCGGCTTACTGTATTATTTCTATAAACTGGATGAATGGGCAATCCTGCCGTCTCTTATCTTTATGGGTGTCGGTGCGATGACCGACTTTGGTCCGTTGATTGCGAATCCTAAAAGCTTTTTGCTCGGAGCGGCAGCACAGTTTGGTATTTTTGCGGCATACTTCGGAGCAATTGCGATGGGCTTCAATGATAAAGCAGCAGCTGCTATTTCCATTATCGGTGGTGCAGATGGTCCTACTTCCATTTTCCTTGCCGGAAAATTACAGCAGACAACACTGCTTGGGCCGATTGCGGTGGCGGCATATTCGTATATGTCTTTAGTGCCGATTATTCAGCCGCCTATTATGAAACTTTTGACTACAGAAAAAGAAAGAAAAATCAAAATGGGACAGCTTCGTCCTGTCAGCAAATTAGAGAAGATTCTGTTCCCTATCGTTGTTACGATTGTCGTTTCTTTGATTCTTCCTACAACAGCGCCTCTTATCGGTATGCTGATGCTGGGTAACTTATTCAGGGAATCAGGTGTCGTAAGACAGTTGACGGAGACGGCATCCAATGCCTTGATGTATATCGTTGTTATTATTCTGGGTACATCCGTAGGTGCAACGACAAGTGCAGAGGCTTTCCTGAATTTGGCTACGATTAAGATTGTAGTGCTTGGTCTTATTGCATTTATGTTCGGTACTGCGGCGGGTGTGCTGTTCGGTAAACTTATGTGTATTGCAACGAAAGGCGCCGTCAATCCTTTGATTGGTTCCGCAGGTGTATCTGCCGTTCCGATGGCAGCGAGAGTTTCCCAGAAAGTCGGTGCGGAAGCTGACCCGACCAACTTCCTGTTAATGCATGCTATGGGACCTAACGTAGCAGGTGTTATTGGTACTGCGGTAGCAGCCGGTACCTTTATGGCAGTATTTGGAGTCTTTTAATAAATTATTATAGGAGGAAATAGAAATGGCAGAACAGGCTAAAAAACCGGTTGGAATCATGGAAACCATTCTGCGTGACGCACATCAGTCTCTGATTGCGACCAGAATGCCTACCGAAATGATGCTTCCAATCGTAGAGAAGATGGATAAAGTTGGTTATCATGCAGTAGAGTGCTGGGGCGGAGCAACATTTGACGCATCTCTTCGTTTCTTAAAAGAAGATCCTTGGGAGAGACTTAGAAAGTTAAGAGATGGATTTAAGAATACGAAACTGCAGATGCTCTTTAGAGGTCAGAATATCTTAGGATACAGACCCTATGCAGATGACGTAGTAGACAGTTTCGTAGAGAAGTCTATTGCAAACGGTATTGATATTATCCGTATTTTTGACTGCTTGAATGATTTGAGAAACTTGCAGGAAGCAGTTAATGCAACCAATAAAGTAAAAGCCAGAGAGGGAAGAGGTCATGCACAGGTTGCCCTTTCCTATACATTAGGCGATGCCTATACAATGGAATACTGGATGGATATGGCAAAGAAGATTGAGGAGATGGGAGCAGATTCCATCTGTATCA
>CAMWMM010000437.1 GCA_947175285.1 uncultured Lachnospiraceae bacterium | reverse complement strand
CTTTTAAGCGTGTAGATGAAACGAAGAACCGTAATATTGAGGGAACCGGACTTGGACTTTCGATTTCCAAACAGCTTGTAGAGATGATGGGCGGAAAAATTTCCGTTGACAGTGTGTACCATAAAGGTTCCGTATTTACGATAGAAGTTGTGCAGCGGATTATAAATGACAGACCAATTGGCGTGATTAATTTCGCGGCACAGAAAAAACTGGACCGCCACACAAAATACAAGCAGAGTTTTACGGCGCCGGATGCCAAAATACTGGTTGTGGATGATAACGATATGAACCGTATGGTGGTAACTAAACTGCTTCGCGGAACCAAAATGAAAGTAGAGACGGCAGAGAGCGGTAAAGAATGTCTGCGGCTGACTGCGGATAACTTTTATCATGTCATTTTAATGGATCATATGATGCCGGATATGGACGGTGAGGAGACGATGCGGGCAGTGCGCGCGCAGACAAAAGGATTTTGTCAAAAAGCGCCCATTATTGCATTGACGGCAAATGTCATGACAAATGCGGAGCAGGTTTATCAGGATATGGGATTTGACGGCTATCTGGCAAAGCCTATTAATGCCGCGCTCTTAGAGGCAAGCCTGTTAAAATATCTGCCTTCGGAATTAATTGAATATAGTGCAAAAAATGATACATTGGATTTGGAGGAAGATGGCGGTATCAATCAGATTACCGGCGTCAGGAAAAGGAAGGTTGCCATTACGGCGGATTGTATCTGCGATTTACCGAGAGAAATGCTGGAAAAATATCAGATTGGACTGATGTATTGCTATGTACATACGAAAGAGGGACGTTTCTGCGATTTGTTTGAAGTATCATCTGACAGTCTGTTGAATTATTTGCAGATAGAAGGGAATTACGCGCATTCTTCTACGGCGGAACCGTCAAAATATGAATATTTCTTTGCGGATACATTAGAAACGGCAGAGCATGTTCTTCATATTACGGCGACGATTGGTCTCAGCGGCGCCTATCCGAATGCGCTTCAGGCAAGCAAAAGTTTTGATAACGTTACGGTATTCGATTCCACCCATATCAGCAGCGGACACGGCCTGATGGTGCTTCATGCAGCACAGCTTGCCGAAGAAGGAAAGAGTGTGGAAGAAATCTGCCGCGAACTCGAGAAGTTTAAAGACCATGTATGTTCTAACTTCTTAGTACCAAGTACCGATGCTTTATTCCGCAACGGTAAAGTCAGCGGCGCCGTACATAAACTGTGCAGCGCGCTCAATCTTCACCCTGTGCTTCATATGTCGCAGAATGAATTGAAACTCTGGACAATAGAAGCCGGTAATATGAAAGGTGTACGGCGCAGATATGTAAAGAAACTGCTTCGTAACAGCAGGCAGATTGATACACGGATACTTTTCCTTACATATGCTGGATGTACGGTACGGCAATTGGAGGAAATACTGGAAGAAGTGGAAAAATATGCAAAATTTGACAAAATTATTATGCAGAAAGCTTCCGCAACAGTATCAAGTAACTGTGGCGTTGGTGTGTTCGGTCTGATGTTTGTCAGAACTAACTGATGACCGGGGAGAATTTTGGATAGTAATGACAGTCATTTTATGTTAGAATATAAAATATTGTGCGGATTCCGTAGGAATTTTAGACTATAAAATGCAGGAGATTAGAAATCAAATTGACAGACATAATGAACAAAGCAGGAAAAATAACTAATTTGTTGAATAGCTTGAAAGGAAGACAGGATATGAATAGTAGAAAGTATAGACCTCAAAGAGGAGTCAGATTACAGCCGCTTGATGTGATTGCCGGATTTAAGGTAAGACCGGGATTTTATAATAGGGACGGCGCAACGGCGGCACAAAACGGAGTCAGTTTTACGATTCATTCTTTTGGCGCGACAAGCTGTACGCTGTTATTGTTTCGTCCGCATGAAAAGGAGCCTTATGCAAGGTTAAAATTCCCGGAATCCTATCATATCGGAAATACGTATTCCATGCTGGTCTTTGATTTGGATATCGAAGAATTTGAATATGCTTTTCAGTTGGATGGGCCCTATGATAAGGAAAAAGGACTGCTTTTTGATAAGAACAATATCTTGTTAGACCCCTATGCAAGAGCGGTAACAGGGCAGAGAAACTGGGGGGAGCGGCCGGAGAATGACAAAGGCTTTGTCTATCATGCCAGAGTGGTGGAGAACAATTTTGACTGGGGAAATATCAGGCAGTTGGAACATCCGATAGAGGATTTGGTTATTTATGAGATGCACGTTCGGGGATTTACGAAAGATGAATCTTCCGGTGTGACGGCAAAGGGCACTTATGAAGGACTTCGCCAGAAAATTCCTTATTTGAAGGATTTGGGTATCAATGCGGTGGAACTGATGCCGGTTTTTGAGTTTGATGAAATGGAAAGCGCCAGAGTGGTAGACGGGCAGCAACTCTATAATTACTGGGGATATAATACGGTCTGCTTTTTTGCACCGAATACGAGTTATACCTCCGTCGTAGAGCATAACCATGAGGGAGACGAATTAAAGCAGTTAATTTATGAGTTAAAGGAAAACGGCATTGAAGTCATTTTAGACGTTGTATTTAACCATACGGCGGAGGGAAATGAGGATGGTCCTTGTTTTTCTTTTAAAGGAATAGATAACAATATTTACTATATTTTGACGCCGGGCGGACATTATTACAATTTCAGCGGATGCGGCAATGTCTTAAACTGTAATCATCCGACAACCCGCCGCTTTATCGTTGACTGTCTGCGCTTCTGGGTAACGGAATACCGTGTGGATGGTTTCCGCTTTGACCTTGCGTCTATTTTATCCAGAGACCAGAACGGGGCGCCTATGGCGGAACCTCCGATTTTACATGCGATTGCCTGTGATTCTATTTTGGGCAAAGTAAAGCTGATTGCGGAAGCATGGGATGCCGGCGGCTTATATCAGGTGGGTAATTTCCCGTCTTTTAACAGATGGTCTGAATGGAACGGAAAGTATCGTGATGATATGCGGCGTTTCCTGAAAGGGGATGCAGGCATGACCGGAACGGCGATTACGAGAATTACAGGTTCCAAAGATATGTATGATGCGCAGGTAAGAGGACACGGCGCTTCCGTTAATTTCCTGACCTGTCATGACGGTTTTACGCTTTATGATTTATATTCCTACAATATGAAGCATAATGAGAAAAACGGCTGGAATAACACGGACGGAGACAATAACGGAAACAGTTGGAACTGCGGCGCTGAGGGTGAGACAGATGACCCTGTGGTAGAGATGCTGCGCCGCCGCATGGTAAAAAATGCGTTTGCTACGTTGATGTGCAGCAGAGGAACGGCAATGTTTTATGCGGGGGATGAGTTCTGCAATACCCAATTTGGCAATAATAACGCCTACTGCCAGGATAATATTATTTCCTGGCTGGACTGGAACAGGCTCCATGAATATCAGGAAATCCATGACTTTTTCCGGTATATGATAGCGTTTCGGAAAAAACATGCCATTTTACGGAAATCTACTGAGCAGATATCCTGCGGACTGCCTGAAATCAGCATTCATAACGGTCATCCGTGGAATGCCGGAGCAGATTATAACAACAGGATTATCGGCATTATGTATGCGGGCAGAGATGAACAAAATACGAAAGACGACATTGTTTTCTATGGTATGAATGCGTTCTGGGAGACGGTTACTATGCAGCTTCCTGAACTGCCGAACGGCATGAAGTGGAAAGTGTGCGTCAATACTTTTGTACAATATGAAGACGGGCAGGATATAGAGGCATTGACAGAGTTTCAATATAAGAGTACTCTTAGAATACCGCCGCGTACGGTAGTTGTTTTGGAGGCTCAGCAGCCGGAAGAGGATGGAAACCATGATATTGGATGAAATTGTAGCGGATAAGAAGAAAAGATTACTGGAACAGAAAAAGCGGATTACGGAAGAAGAAATGAAAGAACTGGCGGCGTCCTGCAAAAGAGAGAGCATCAGTTTCTATCAGGCGCTTGCAAAAGACGGTCTTTCGATTATCGGAGAGTTTAAAAAAGCTTCGCCGAGTCATGGAAAAATGGATAATAAAATAGAACTGACAGACAGGATTGACCAGTATAATGCGTCTGTGGATGCGATTTCCTGTTTGACGGAAGAAGACCATTTTTTAGGAAGTGTGGATTATTTTAAGCAGATTCGCGGCATCACGGATTTGCCAATGATACGGAAAGATTTTATCATCGACCCATATCAGATTTTTGAAGCGAAAGTCATCGGTGCGGACTGCATTTTATTGATTGCCGCCATTTTAACGGACAGGGAGCTTAAGATGTTCTATGAACTTGCTTATGCGCTTGGCATGGATGCGCTCGTAGAAGTGCATGACGAGGAAGAGATGATGCGCGCCATTGGTCTGGATGCGAAAATTATCGGCGTCAACAACAGAAATTTAAAAGATTTTTCGATTGATTTGCATACAACGGAAAAATTGGCGAAGATGATGCCGAAAGAGACGATTCTCGTATCGGAAAGCGGCGTGACAAAAGATGAGGATATTGCTTTCCTAAAACAGACAGGCGTGGAT
>CAMWMM010000436.1 GCA_947175285.1 uncultured Lachnospiraceae bacterium | reverse complement strand
TCTCCGAATATCATTAATTATAAAAGAGCGATTGAGAATGAATATTCCGAGTGGGAGCAGGAATTGACAGAAAGAGAGCAGGCGGTAAGGGAAGCGGAACGAATACTAAACATTCCGTAAAAGGAGGAGTGAGGTGTATGGATAAGAAGAAAATATTGGTTGTGGATGACGAAAGCCGTATGCGGAAACTGGTAAAAGACTTTCTTGTCAAAAATAATTATGATGTGCTGGAAGCCGAGGATGGTTCTCAGGCATTAGATATTTTTTTTGCAGGGAACGATATCGCACTCGTTATTCTGGATGTCATGATGCCGAAAGTAGACGGCTGGCAGGTATGCAGGGAAATACGGGCCTATTCCAAAGTGCCGATTATCATGTTGACGGCGAAATCAGATGAACATGATGAACTGCAGGGATTTGAACTGGGTGTTGATGAATATATTTCAAAACCGTTCAGCCCGAAAATTCTTGTAGCACGGGTGGAAGCGATTCTCAGACGAACGAATCAGATGAGTGAGGATGTACTTTTAGAAGCAGGCGGCATTTTAATCAATAAGGCGGCTCATATTGTTACGATAGACGGCAAACAGGTTGAGTTAAGTTATAAAGAGTTTGAACTGTTATCCTATTTCATAGAGAATCAGGGAATTGCCCTATCCAGAGAGAAAATTTTAAACAGTGTCTGGAATTATGATTATTTTGGCGATGCCAGAACCATTGATACCCATGTCAAAAAACTACGCAGTAAGTTGGGAGATAAAGGCGACCTGATAAAGACAATCTGGGGAATGGGGTATAAATTTGATGCTAAAGAAGCAATATAAAGCGGCAGACGGCGCTTTTTATTATACTGAAGAAAAAAGTACCGAAACAGATGTCTGCATATGTATCACAGCGTATGAGGGAATGGCAGAAACACTTTTTGTTCCGCCGCAAATAGATTCTTATCCGGTAAAAACCATTGGAAAGAAAGCATTTTTAGGCAATCGGTATATGAGACATATCATTTTTCCCGATACGATAGAGACAGTCGGAGACTGGGCGTTTTCTAGGTGTTATAGATTACGGAAAATAACAATGCCGAAACGGGAGATATCTTTTGGAAGACAGGTGTTTCAAAAATCAAATCAGCTATATGAAATTTCCATTGAGGGAAATGAAGGCTCTTCTGCTAGGCTGCTTGCTGTGGCAGTAACCATGCTGGAGGCGGAATATCTGCTGACACCGCCGCATGTAGGGGAGAGCAAATGGTGCAGGAATCTGGATGCCCGGATTATGGAAGTACTTAGAGAGTCCGAGGAGAGTGCATTGAAAAATCTGGTTTACTGTGCCGAGGAGGATATGGCGTCTAAGCAGGAGGCTTGTTTGAAAGAACTGGCGAATCGAAAAGCAGGTATTGCTTTTTTACGTCTTATCCATTCGGAGAAATTGGAGCCTGATGTACGGCAAAGCCTGACGGAGTATCTGCGGCAAAGAACGAAAGGATGCAGGGATGAATCGGCATGGGAAGCTGTGAAAGAAGACAAAAGTGAAAAATTACAGTATTGTGATATTTTATTTGAAATCGGAGGCATTCATGAAGAAAATATCAGCGCCGTATTGGAAGATTTGAAAGAAGACAATGTGGAACTGAAGGCATATATATTAAAGAAATGGCAGAACAGACAGCAGGCACATATGCCGTGGGAAGCATTAAATTGGGAATAGCAAAGGATGTGTATAGCGTATGGAGAGAAAACAAAAAGGACAGAATATTTCAGTGGAAAAGATGGATGATACAAATCTGGAGCAGATTGTTGCTATGTTGGACAATTTTGCATCTTCCGATGCAAGCAGGATGAAAATAGACGTTTCGGATGAGTATATGCAGGGAGAGGTCAAAAAACAGTATCATCATGGCCGCTGCGACATTGGCAGTCCATGGGCAAGAGGATGTGCTTTTGACGTATTAGAGGACTGATTATGAAATATTCCATAAGAAAACAGTTTGCCGTTGTTTCCTGCGTCCTGATAGCAGGAACGATAGTACTTTGCTGGTTTATTAATAATACGTTTTTGGAAGATTATTACATTAAAAATAAGCAGAATGTGTTAATGAATGCTTATAACTATATGAATGCCGCTTCTAATGACGGAAGTATCGGTACGGAGAAATTCGATATTGAATTTCAAAAAATCAGCGGCAAATATAATATCAGTTTCATCTTACTTGATGCGGAAACGAAAACCTTAAAAGCATCAGCTAACGACTATGAAGTATTGAGCAGGCAGCTTTTAAATAATTTATTTGATAAAGGCGCGTCTTCCAGTATCCAAGTGTTGGAAAAAGGGGAAACCTACGAAATCAGTATTATGCTCGATGATTGGACAAAGACGGAATATGTGGAGATGTGGGGATTTTTGGATAACGGCAATCTCTTTTTATTCCGAAATCCTTTGGAGAGTATTAAAGAGAGCGTAAAGCTTGCCAATCGTTTTTTGGCGTATGTAGGTATTGCAGCGGTATTTGCAGGAACGCTGGTCGGTTTGTGGGTATCCGGCAAAATAACAAAGCCGATTATGGAATTGACTAAAATATCCGAGCGTATGATACATCTGGATTTCGATGCAAAATACAGCGGAAAAAGCAGAACGGAAATTGCACTGCTTGGACATAATATCAATGAATTATCCGGCATTTTGGAGAAAACAATTTCCGAGTTGAAAAGTGCGAATAATGAATTGCAGAGAGATATTGAAAAGAAAAATGAAATTGATGAAATGCGAAAAGAATTTCTCTCGAATGTATCGCATGAGTTAAAAACACCGATTGCCCTTATACAAGGATATGCAGAAGGGTTAAAAGAGGGTATCAGCGAAGATGCTGAAAGCAGAGACTTTTACTGCGATGTCATTATGGACGAAGCCGTTAAGATGAATACTATGGTAAAAAAACTTTTAACACTCAATCAGTTAGAGTTCGGCAATGATACGGTGGCAATGGAGAGATTCGATATTGTATCTCTTATCAAAAATTACATTCAGTCATCGGAAATATTGACAAGGCAGAAAGAAATTTCCGTCCGTATGGAAAACTATGAGCCGATATACGTCTGGGCAGATGAGTTTAAAGTAGAAGAAGTTTTTATGAATTGTTTCAGCAATGCAATGAACTATGCACTTTATGAAAAAGTTATTGATGTAAAATTGCAAAAAGAGGAAAATAAGGTCAGGATTTCTGTTTTTAATACCGGGAATCCGATACCGGAGGAAAGCCTTGCACATTTGTGGGAGAAATTCTATAAAGTGGATAAGGCAAGAACAAGACAGTACGGAGGAAGCGGAATAGGACTTTCTATTGTCAAAGCCATTATGGAATCTTTAAATCAGGCATACGGCGTTAGAAACTATGATAACGGCGTAGAATTCTGGTTTGAATTGGAACTTGCTTAAACTGTCTGAAAAATCATAAATAAATAATTTGTCATAAAACAAATTATAGAGTATAATGTACAAGTAAGGGTAGGTGTGCGCTTTTTTACATGAGCATGACTTTGCCTAATATATAGTATATGTGGGGAGAATGAGATTTCAGTGAAAAAGATAAACGTTTTATTATGTAGTCTTGGTATAGCCTGTGTCTTGACAGGATGTGGTGCAACAGTAGAATTGACAGAGGAAGAAAATGAAATCATTACGGAGTATGCAGTCAATCTATTATTAAAATATGATAAGTATTACAGCGATCATCTGGTGGACTTATCTTTATATGAAGAAGCCGCATCCTTAGAGGAAGCGCTGCCGGAAGAGGAGACTTTGGAAGAAGAAAATTCCGAAACCGAAGAAAATAATGAATCCGGTGTGACCGATACAGAGGTTATAGACGTTACGCAGGAAGAGGAACCGCAGGCATCTTCTATAGAAGAATTTTATCAGATACCCGGATTTACTTTTCAGTATACAGGATATGATATGACAGGACCATATCCGGAACCGGCAGAAAATCCGGCGGATGCTTTTTTTGCAATGGAAGCAACTTCCGGTATGCAGCTGTTAGTATTAAAATTTCAGGTAATTAATCAAAGCGGCGCAGATGCAGAACTCAATATGCTGAATTATAATACAAGAATGAGATTTTCCATTAATGGAGAGGCATCAAAGAGCGCTCTGTCCACAATGTTATTAAATGATGTACAGACGTACCGGGGGACGGTAGGAGCGTATGAACTGGTGGAACTTGTTGCAGTCGTAGAGGTGCCGACAGGAACTTCTATAGAAAATATATCTATGATATTAAGAAGCGACTCTGACAGCGCAACTATCAGTCTGTAATTTCTTTATTGCAGTAATAGAAATGACTGCAGAGGCAGTTACATCTATCGGTAAATGCAACAAAAAAGATATTTGCAAAATTTGCAAAATTTATCAAAAATTCTGTTGACAATGTAATTTTATGGTGTTATACTCAATATCGTTGCGGAAGTAAACAGATAGTATATAAGCAGTAAGTTTGCTTTGTAAATTAACTGGAGGAACAGCAACAGTACCTTGACAAATAAACAGTAATGCAACCCTGAAAATTCAAGAAGAAAA
>CAMWMM010000435.1 GCA_947175285.1 uncultured Lachnospiraceae bacterium | reverse complement strand
TGATTGGTTCAAACCAATTTCTTTTGTGCAATTCTCAGATTTGCTCATTTATAGTTAATTACCAAAAGACAATATATTTCTCCTTTAATTTGTTTCAAAGAAACAGGACTAAATTTTATCGTATACTTAGATTCACATGCTAACTCTCCAATATATGATTTGAAAGTATGTGATCTGCTTTCCTTCAAATTTCCGAAAGTTGATATAATTTGCTTTTCTACATCTAATAATTCAAAATTTCCAAAACACATAATTGCTGAAGAATTAGTCGCATAAAATTTCTTATGATATGCCAAAAGCTCGTTTAAATCCAGATTTATAATATTTTCATATCTTCCTATTGGAAATCTTGATACCAAATCCTTATGAAATAATTCATCAAATACTGCCTTGCGTATATAATACGATTCACTTTGATAGTTCCCATTCCATTCAGAAACAACATCTTCTCTAATCTCATTTACTTGTTCAGGATTTATTATTTTACCTGATAGTATTTGTTCAAGTGTTGCTAACCCTACCGGAATTTCTTCTGCTGTTTCAACCCTTATTCTGTAATGAGTATGCTCATAAAATGTTGCGCCACTAACCAATTTGTCATAAGAGGGGTTTTTAGCAAATCCTAAGCATAAATGTTCTAAAAAGTGAGAAATCCCTATTTCTGATTCCTTTTCATACCTAGAGCCAGTCTTGTTAACCAAAAACATATTATAACAAGAATTATAAGGCGTCCTGCAAACATAATATTCTAAACGGTTATCAAGCTGCCCTTTTAATACCGTTAACGTCTCGTCAAGACAAAATATCGTACTGCTACTAATTTATGACACCCCCACCTTTATAAAACACATCTGAAATATCATCCTATATCAAAGCATCATTTACCAGAAAATCAAACATATGCGGATCTTTTTCCAAAAGTTCAAAATACATAACCAGTACCTTTTTATAAGATTGCATCCTCTCATGGCATATAATGTTTTTCCTCTCCATATTTAGACCTGCATCGTCAAAACAATGTGTATAACAAATATCACACAAACGCCCTAACCAGCACTTAGAACACTTATCGTAACATTGTTCAGCATATCCAAAGAGATACTTTTCCTCAATTACATCCATATATAATCCATGTTCCAAGTCTCCAATAAATGGTGAATTTCCAACTCTTTCACACGCTTTAAATTTACCATCAACCGTTATATATAAACGCCTCTGCCCAGGTGTAATTTTTCACGCAAAACTGGAAATTTTCACGCAAAACTGGAAATGTGTGTATGCGTCACTTTACAAATCCATGGAATTTATTAAGATAAGATTGTAGTAAGTGGGATATGGCGGGATAAGCCGAAATGTTATGGGATACCGCGGAACAATCTTATAGGAGGTAGAGCACATGGAAAAAGATGAAAAGATGAGGAATGGTGTTGGAGTAGCCGATCAGAAAGTGGAGAATGAGAAAGTAAAAAAAGAGGTGGTGGATTCTGGCGCACTCTCAACAGCCCAATTGAATGAGAACTGGAAGGAGTATTTGACAAACCACCCGTTTAATTACAAAGGTGCCTGCGTAAAGGGTGAGATATTTGACAAGATTAATTCATACCAGGGTAAAATGTATTGTTTTCCCATAAAGTATGGATGCAATATCGAGGACGGGAACATTGTTATGTTAAACCAATACTGTGAAGCATTTGCAATTGAAGACCGCTGCAGCATTTCGTATGAAGAATGGATCATGTCGGAGATTATCGGAACGGCAGAACTTTTAATCTATATGAGTAATGGGCAGGGTATTGTATTTGTAAAAGATTTCAGCGTGTTTGAATTTGCAAATTCCTCTGATCCAGAGTTTGCAGTTACACATGATGATATATGTAAGGCCTGTTATCTGGAAGATCCGGACACTGTATGTATGGATGACCTACAGCCCTTTGCAGGTCAGATCATGGGTATCGAGGGAGATACCGTCTACGTATTTGTCAGCCTTAATATAAAAGACCGGAAAAAGTGGATATGGGATCCAGAGGCATTTACAGAAGATCCACATAAAAATATATAGGTGGGGAGGCGGTATCTATGATAATCACAAGTCAGGGCTTACAAGGTATGCAGTCAGGCTTTAATGCCCTGTTCAATAAAGCATACACAGAAACCACACCCCAGTATGAAAAGGTTGCAATGACTGTACCGTCAGGCGGTTCCGATGAGACATACGGATGGCTTGGGCAGTTCCCTGCATTGAGGGAATGGATCGGAGAAAGGGAGATCCACAACCTTGATGCCATTGGCTACACGATCAAGAACAAGGATTACGAACTGACCATCAGTGTTGGACGTAATGACATACTGGATGATAAGATTGGAATTTATTCTCCACTGTTTCAGGAGATGGGCGTGTCTGCCAAAATGCACCCGGATGAGCTGATCTTTTCCCTGTTTGCTGCGGGCTTTTCAAATGCCTGTTATGATGGTACACCATTTTTTAATGAAAAACACCCTCTGGATGAAAAAGGAAACACCCTTCAATCAAATATGGGCACACAGAAGTTAAGCCCTCAATCATACGAGGCAGCCAGAAGCCAGATGATGACCATCAAGGGAGAAAGTGGAAAGACATTGAAAATAATCCCTGACCTGCTGGTAGTATCCCCACAAAAGGAAGCAACTGCACGGCAGATCCTGTTTGCAGACCTGATTTCTGGAAGCACCAATGTAAACAAAAACACATCCGATCTGCTGGTAGTCCCGGAACTTGCTGATACACCTGAATACTGGTTCTTACTGTCAACCAAACGAGCCATCAAGCCGTTTATTTTCCAGATGAGGGAAAAACCCCGTTTTGTCTCAAAGGTTCAGGATGGTGATGATAATGTATTCTTTCAGAATACTTTTTTGTATGGATGCAATGCAAGATATAATGCAGGATATGGTCTGTGGCAGCTTGCCTATGGAAGCACAGGAAGTGATTCACCTGACACATCACCCAGACAGGATGTGGGATCATCAGAACAAAGCGGGGGTGGTGAATAATGTTAATCATTGCTAATTCGGTAGGGGTGGAAAGCGGAAGGTTCCATAGTGTGCCAAATGAAATTAAGATCCTGCCCGTTGGAATGGTGAAAAGTCAGAAAGGCGACTTCTATGTTGATGAAGAAAGCTACTCCCTGATGAAAGAGGATATGGAAAGTCACGGGGTGGATATTGTCATTGACTATGAGCATCAGACATTAAAAGACTGTCAGGCTCCCGCAGGTGGATGGATCAAGAAACTGGAGTATACGCCTGATGCCATAGTTGCCAAAGTTGAATGGACGCCAAGGTCAAAACAATACCTGAGTGATAAAGAATACCGTTATCTTTCTCCTGTAGTCCTGACTCGCAAGAAGGACAGAAAAGCAGTCAAGCTTCACAGCCTTGCATTGACAAATATGCCCGCAATTGACAGTATGTTTCCGATCATCAACAGCAGTGCCGGAGTACTGGGTGAAGATGATGAAAGCGAAACTAAAAGTGAAAATGACAAAGCGAAAGCAACGGTTGATGCTGACTGTAACAAGGAAGGAAAAGGAATAAATCTGCAAAAACTCAGGGAACCTTTAGGACTCCCAGCGGATGCAGCAGATGAGGAAGTTATGAATGCGCTGCTTAAAAGACTTTCTGACAATGAAACGCAGGCTCATAAAGCGGAGGTAGAAAACATACTGGACAACGGACTCCGAAACGGGAAAATTTTACCTTATCAGATAAATGACATGCGTGCATTTGCGGAAGCTGATCTGGATGGATTCAAAACTTTTATAAGTAAAGCTCCCCAGATCGTTCCGATCGGAAAGCTTAACCTTACCGATCCACCCGGCAAAGGTTCTGCAGAAGAAAAAAACATATGCGAAACCCTTGGCTTGTCAATGGAAGATTATGAGAAATATGGCAGTATGAAAATCTGATACAAGGGGGGAGAATATATGAACAGGCTCCAGAAAGAACTTGCTGCAGAATTAACAATGGATGACATTCCTGATAATCACCGCCCCCTGGCAGAGCTTATCGGACTGGACAAATTTATTCTCCTGTGTGATTATGCAAAAGGAGATATGGTGTATTTTCCACAGGTTGACAGGATTCTTATTCCCGTCCGAAACAGGGACATAAGAGCAGATTGCAACGGTTACAACAAAAGGGAACTTGCCCAAAAGTACAACCTGACCATACAACAAATTAATAACATAATAAAGAAGACGTAAAACAAACAGACCAGATACAAAAATGCTGTATCTGGTCTGTTTGTCTGAAGTATTGGGATATACTGTTTCTTCTATAATAAAAGAAGTTATGCTTGTCACAAATCGCTTATTTATCTTCAGAAGACATCTGAAGATAGTATAAAATTGCTTCTTTGATAGCCGCCTGCTTATTATCTTGTTCTTTCAACCACTTTACTATTTCGTAGTCAAACATCTTATTGAACTTCAATGAAATACGTACAGCATGTTTTTTATCCGCAGCAGCCTGTTGTTCACTTCGTTTATTAGCAGCCATCTTTCCACCTCATTTCAATCTATGTTGGTATTACCTACAAAGTATAACAA
>CAMWMM010000434.1 GCA_947175285.1 uncultured Lachnospiraceae bacterium | reverse complement strand
ATGTTTATTGATTTTGATTTATTTAGTTTTAAGATAAGAAAAATATTTGATAAACCTTGAATCCCTTATAAATACTAGTGTTTAGGGAATTTGTATCAAATTGATACAACAATGAAAAAGAAAAATTTATTGTCTAAAGTGCACAATGTGTCAAAACAATAACCATAAAACCTGAAAGCTATGAAAATACAAATATGCTGGCCGTCGTCGTTTTACTGAGCAATTTTGTATTTCAATGAATCAAGAACTAAGTTTCTTACGGCAGGGTACAATATACTGTTCGGGTGACTTATCACATCGCAGGGTCAATGGACATACTCTTTATCAGATTTTGTAAAATCAAGCCTATAAAAGCTATAGGGTTCTGACATAAAATTGAGGTCAGCTTTTCCTCCATTACCTTTTCTTTCAAAGTAGGTACAAGCCATTGAAAATATTCTATATCATATGGCTTGTCTTGATCAAAAATTTCTTGATTATAATTGGACGAATTTTTATAATAACGCAGCATATGCTCCACGGAATATTTTATGATATTGCTGTACAATTGTTTTGGCACAAGTTCGGAATAATACGAAACAAATGCCGCAAATCATACTTTTTCATTGGCGCTGCAATTTTTTATTTGTTCCTCCTCATTGTCTATCGGTTTCATATCTTCTCCCTTGTAACGAACCCAGTTGCAATGAACGCCGTCGTTGACCTCGGGTACGATGACTTCTCCCCCAGTTCCCTATTTCAGGTATAAAAAATCCCAAAATATATTTCATCATATTTTGAATAAGTGGGTGATTTGCAGATGGCATTTCTTTCAGATTCAAAATATATTTAACAGCTAAATGATGTTTTTTAAATACTTTATAAAACGGCAGAATCCGTGGTATGGACTCTGCCGTCTGCTTTATGTTTTCTAAGATTCATTTCTGAATATTTGCTGTTGCCTTTTGTATATAAGATAAAGCAAGTTCTTCCTGCTCACCGCTTCTGCGCAGTATTTCAATCATATGATTCCTCTTTTTCTTCAGAGAGTCTTTGGGAAAAGAATTACGCTGGTGGGCAATAGTTGCTATTTCTGTTGCAAGGGATATTATATCATTATATTGGTTTATTGCCAAAGCCATTAATTCTTTATCTATATCGGGAATTATATTTATGCATAATTCAAAAAACTGTTTGGTTCTTAATTTATTTTCATAATGAATAAATGCATTTGGGAAAACACATTCAATTTGATCTGCATTTCTATGGTTTTCTTCCCTTAACAGGTCGCACCAGTTTCGGTAAATAACCATACCGTGCCCATGCATTTTATCTTCTCCGCAGTGACTGTTATTTAATAACAGTGTTATTCCTCTGAGGAGTGCATTAACACATGCCTTAGTTAACGGCATTATTTCATTTGAAGGCTTAATGCTCATCATATCGCAATCCGCTTTGTACCAACCGGCATATTGATTAAGCTGGTTAAAGTTTATCCTTGCATTCTTTTGATCATCTCCATCCAAAAACCCTAATCCTTTTAAAATCTTTCCATGGTCAGAAAAGCCGACAGCAAAAATAGTATCCGTATACTCTTTAGGGATAATGATGACAGGATAACCGTGTTCAATCTGGCTGCATGCGAGGGAAATAAATTCATCTTGCGAATAATCTGCATGTGAATGGAGTTCATAATCCAAACCATATATTAAAAAGCTGTCATGAATACTTTCATGTGGTGCATATGAATATCCAAAACATATATTGGTAATAGCGGACTGCAAAATATATTCCTTATCATCGTTTATTTGACAGTTTTTCCCATCCCTGCGCTGTTCCATTCCAAAAAACAATTTTAACGCAGTAAGAAGAGAAGCAAACGAGATACTTTTAGGCCATTCGGGACCCGAATAATCAGCTGCGGGAATCCGCGGCTTAACAAGAAATTCATAGTCAAAATCCATATTACGTAAAACACATGATGACGGATCAAGAATTCTGTCTACAGAACAATTAAAAAGTCTGGATATTTCACAAAGCATTGGTACTTCGGGAACTGATTTTCCGTTCTCCCATTTACTGACCGCCTGAGGTGAGACTTTCAATTCTTCTGCGAGTTGTTCCTGAGTGTAGTTGTTTCCTATACGCAGATGTGCAATTTGCACTCCCATTTTTTTTGAATCAAACATATCAATATCTCCTTTTATAATTTATTATAGCAGTTATGTATTGATAATGTACATATATAACAGGTTGTTTTTTAAGGGAAAACGCAACTCACAGTTGTAAATCTGTGAAAATCAGTAAGCGTACTTGCAAAAAATGCCGACCAAATAACAAAAATGATAAAATAGGGATCGTGCACCCAGACGTTTCGTAGGGAACATAATTATAATGTTTTCTCATACATTTTATTAAATTTTGCATTCATATTCTCCTGTTTTATCCATGTTACTCGAGGTTTTTAAATTTTTTAGAACCAAAATAGAACCACAAGGCATTTTTCCGAATTGACTATCTGTTCTATCAGTAGTTTTTATCGTAACAACAGGCTTCCCTATACCTGACTTTCAATATTTATAAATCATCATATTCACGGTAAACGCAAGCTTTATGAACTTTTTGTAAATTTGTAATTGGATGTATTATAGGTATTTCGACTGTGGGCAATTTCTCTAGTTAATGTTGAGTTTATAAATGACGATATTATTGTAAACTTATTTAATGCATCACAAACAAACATAGTATGTATTATGCCACGAAATCATTATTAAAGAGCATTATGCCTTATTTTACTCCTGTATCTAAGCCGGCCAGCACTTTATAAAGATAATCCATGTCGTACCCACATTTTTTTCTTTTGCTGGCAATGCCCATTTTACAGCTTTTCTCCTGTTTCAGCAGATTTACTCCCATATGTCTTGCTATATTCATGTTCTCTGCTGCATTTCC
Source organism: uncultured Lachnospiraceae bacterium (assembly GCA_947175285.1). Next base: position 1,660 of record CAMWMM010000434.1, on the reverse strand, counting down.
AGCCCTTATCCGGCTTTCGTCTTCACGGAAGGCTATGTCCAGCACCCAGTGCAGGCTGTTTTCAATCCCCCAGTGTGCCCTTGCTTTTTCGCCATATTCTTCCGCTGTCATCCCCTGCCTGCTGTATATGGAATAACTTACTGATGTTGTTGTCTTTCCCTTTTCTGTTACTGCAGCCACACATGCCCCAATCCCGGAAAGCCCCTCCCACTCCGGATGTCTTTCCTTCAGCCATCCGATATTGTTTTCCACATAATATCTTCTTTTTTCTATTCGTCCGTGCTCGCCACAGATATCTATATGATACCGTTTATCCTTTTCAAGTTTATCTTTTTCAATGAGAAATACATTTTTTTCAAAGTGCCGGGCAATATCTTCCATAAGTGCAGGCTGGTATGCTTTTACCTGCAGGATATAGTCTGCCTCTTTTTCAATGATCTTTTTCGCAATTGCTTTCTGCGTCCCCATTGCATCGATTGTAACAATACACCCTTTCAGGCAGAGAAGTTCAAGAAGCTCTGGTATTGCTGTTATTTCATTTGTTTTTTCATCCACACGGAGCTGGCCAGGTACGAGGGAGGACTCCACAGCCCATACACTCACTACGTGAATCGGCCGTATGTCCCCTGCTTCTTCTTACTGTTTTTCCATCAATGGCCACAACGCCTTTGACTTTTCCTGTTATCTCGCATGTCCAACGTAAAAAGGCATCGTGGAATTTATGGGGGTCAATCATCTGGAATACCCTGTTGAGTGTGTCATGCGACGGGATACCGCCAGGCAGTTCAAGGAAAGTGCCAAACCATTCCTTTTTTGAAACAGCCCAGTCGGCAATCTCATTCCAGGTATCCATCCCGGCAAGGACTGCCGTAATAACGATGATAACAATATCAAGAAATTTGTGTCTCTGGTTGTAAGGGGCTCTTGGATCCGGAACATCCCGCATACATTCGATTAAAGAAGTGCTTTTTTCATTGATTTCCATAAATAATTATTTCCTTTCTAGAATTTGGAAATAATTGTACACGAATGTGCATAAATTGTCATGAACTAAATTTAATATAGCAGAAAAACCGCTGATTTGGAAGACATAAAAGCTTGCGTTTACCGTGGGTTGTTGTTCCTGTCTGGCTGTTCCTGTGTGTCTTTCTGTGCTTCTGTCCGTCCTAAGTATTGGTTCAGGTTTTCTAATTTCCGGTTCAGGGATTTAACTTCTTTTTCACAGTTTTTATAAGTGGCGGTCAGCTCATTTTTCTGTGCAGTCAGCTCTTGGTATTCCGTTTTCAGTTTGTCAATGTTCAAGCCTTTTAAGCTGATGCCCGCCTGTTCTAGCATACGCCTTGCGCCGCCATAAAGAATGATCTGGCTCTCATGCTTCCGGAAATATGCGTCAGGGTTTTTGGTTTTTTTGTAGGCGATATTGTAAGCCCTGTTTGCTTTGTACTGTTCCGCATATTTTATGATTTCTGCAAGGTCTTTGATGCGGTTCTCCAGCTTGCGGACGGTCTGCTTTGCTTCCCTTCCTGTGGCGGCAGTGGAAGCAATTTTCTGTTCCAGTTCCTTAATAGAGCCAGCTTCATTGTAAGCCTGTGCAGCAATCTTTAAATTCTCAATCTCCGCCCACCTTTGCAGTCCCGGACTGTTTTGGAATTTTTCATCA
>CAMWMM010000433.1 GCA_947175285.1 uncultured Lachnospiraceae bacterium | reverse complement strand
GCCTAATCCTATCTCTTCATTGACTTTTAATATAACCTACTGAATATTTTATAGAATATTGATAGAAAGAACAAGGAATAATTGACAGAAAAGTAATTTTGCAATATACTAACAACGAAATTGACCGACTGGTCAGCCAGAAAGAGGGAATCTACATAATGCTAGGAAAATTCAGTGTAAAAAAACCTTATACGGTTTTGGTGGCGGTAGTTTTGGTAATTGTGCTGGGAGTCGTTTCTTTTACGAAAATGTCTACGGATTTATTGCCGAGTATCAGTCTGCCATATGTTATTGTCATGACGGCGTATCCGGGAGCAAGTCCGGAAACGGTGGAAATGGTAGTCACGAAGCCGGTTGAGGCTTCTATGGCGACAGTCAGCAATATAGAAGGAATCAGTTCTGTTTCCAGTGAGAATTATTCTACTGTTATTTTGGAGTTTGCCCAGTCAACGGATATGAATGCGGCTTCTCTGGAAATCAGGGAAAATCTGGACCAGATTAAAAGTTATTGGGATGACTCTGTCGGAAGCCCGATTATTATGAAATTAAATCCGGATATGCTGCCGATTATGATTGCGGCTGTCGGTAATGTCGGTATGACGAATGCGGAAGTCAGTGAAATGACGCAGAATGTTGTTATTCCGGAACTGGAAAGTATAGAGGGTGTCGCATCTGCAAGCGCTACCGGATTATTTGAGGAAAGCGTGAATGTTATCATCAGGCAGGAGAAGATTGACGCTATTAACAAACAGGTTTTTGCCTATATTGATGATGAAATGAAAGATGCTGAACAGGAACTTGCCGACGGGAAGCAGGAAATTTATGACGGAGAGGCAGAACTTGCTGATGCGAAAGCAGAACTGGCGGATAGTAAGCAAGAACTGGTAGACAGTCAGCAGGAATTGGACGACAGCCGTACGGAATTAGAGGAAAATAAACAGAAGCTGGAAGACGGTAAAGCAGAAATTGCGGAAAATAAAGCTAAATTGGAGGAGGGTAAAGAGGAACTTGCCAACCAGAAAGATGAGGCAACGCAGAAACTTGCCGAAGCGGAGACGCAGATTTTAACTGCCAAAGCGGATTTGGAAGCAATGAAAGTGCACTTGACGGCGGAGATTGCACTGGCAGAAACGCGAGATAAATTAGTAAGTGCAATAGGGCAATACAAAGCAGCAATCAAGACGATGGAAGACATACTGGGGATAAGCGATGAAGAAGAAAAAAGAAATAATATTATCGCTATTTTGGGAGATGGATATGGTGTAGAAGATATGTCTGCTTTAGAAATGAACGAGCTTCTGTCGGGAATAATAATCGAGCAAAAAGCTAAGCAAGAGGAGTTGGAAGCTTCTTTAGCTGAAATTCCCGAAACCAGTGAACTAATTATTAATCAGTACAAAAGCCAGCTCTCCGAAATCGAAAGCAACATCGCCCAACTAGACAGTGCTCTCACTGAACTATACCAGGGCAATCTGACGGCTGCAATCGAATTTGCCAATGCGCAGACGACTATCAGCCTCGGTGAACTTCAGATAAATACTGCCGAGACACAGTTAGAAGCGAGTGAAAAGCAGTTAGAGGCAGGAGAGGAACAGTTAGAGGCAGGGCAGGAACAGATTGATTCCGCATGGGAGCAGATTAAAGAGGGAGAAGAGAAGTTACATGAGACGGCGGAGCAGTTACAGGACGCATTACAGCAGATTCTGGATGGGGAGGAAGAATTAGAAGAAGCCAGGGAAGACGCCTATAATCAGGCGGACATGAACGGCATCCTGACAGTAGATACGGTAAAATCCCTGCTTGCCGCACAGAATTTTTCCATGCCGGCAGGATATGTAACGGAAGATGGAATTGATTTTCTTGTCAGAGTGGGTGATAAGCCGGAAGATATAGAAGCGCTTAAAAAAATGCCGCTTATGAATCCGGAGATGGACGGCGTGGATGTCATTACGCTGGAAGATGTAGCGGATGTATTTATGACGGATAATTCTGCGGACATTTACGCAAATGTAAACGGCGAACCCGGTATTATGGTGACGATTCAGAAACAAACAGGGTATTCGACCGGTGATGTTTCCGATAAGATTCTTGCTAAATTTGAAGAATTAAAAGAAGAAAACAAAGATTTGATTTTGATTACATTGATGGATCAGGGTATTTATATCGACCTTGTTATGGATTCCATTATCAATAATGTAGTATTTGGCGGTATTCTTGCCGTTTTGATTCTGATTTTGTTTTTGAAAGACTGGCGGCCTACGGCGGTAGTTGCCTGCTCTATTCCGATTAGTATTATTACGGCAATCGTATGTATGTATTTCAGCGGCATTACTTTGAATGTTATTTCTCTGTCCGGTTTGGCGCTCGGCGTCGGTATGCTGGTAGATAACTCGATTGTCGTGATTGAAAATATTTTCAGAATGCGGAGCGAAGGATATTCTGCGAAAGAAGCGGCAGTAGAAGGTGCAGGAGAAGTAGCGGGAGCGATTTTGGCATCCACGCTGACTACGGTATGCGTATTTCTTCCGATTGTCTTTACGGAGGGTATTACCAGACAGTTATTTGTCGATATGGGACTTACGATTGCGTATTCCTTATTTGCCAGTCTGCTTGTTGCGCTTACGGTAGTGCCTGCTATGGCAGCAGGCGTGCTTTCGACAGCGAAACCGAAAAAGGAAAGCCGGTTTTTTGACAAGCTTATGATTGTATATGAGAAGTTATTGGCGTTAGCATTGCGGTTTAAACCGATAGTGTTAATATTGGTATTGGTTCTTTTAGTTCTCAGCGCGCTTGCTTCTTTTTCCAAAGGTGTTGCTTTTATGCCGGATATGGACAGCACACAGATTAGTATGACGCTGAGTCTGCCGAAAGATACGCCGCTTTCCGAGACGGCAGATGTAACAGATGCAGTTGTAGAGCGGTTGATGCAGATGGAAGAGGTTGTAGACGTCGGCGCCATGGCAAGCACTTCTTCTTTAGGGATGCTTTCGGGCGGCGGAAATTCGGCAACCAATGAGACCACTATCTATGTGTCTCTTAGTGAGGATAAGAAACGGGACAATCAGGAGATTGCACTGGAAATACAGGAGAAGATAGCGGATATTCTGGAAGAAAATCAGGCGGAAGCCGCGATTGAAACTTCAACGATGGATATGAGCGCATTAGGCGGAAGCGGTATTACGGTTCAGATAAAAGGACGTGAACTTGACACTCTGCAGAGTATTGCAAAAGATATTGTTGCAATTGTGGAAAATGTAGAAGGTACGACGGAAGTATCTGACGGTTTGGAAGAATCTACGGGTGAGATGCGTATTATCATTGACCGGAATAAAGCTATTGAGCATGGACTTACGGTTGCACAGGTTTTTCAGCAGATACAGGCAAAACTGGCAGACGCTATAAGCGCGACTACACTACAGACAGAAATTGAAGAGTATGACGTTTATGTAAAACACGCAAAAGATTTGGAACTTACCAGAAATCTGCTTCAGACATTGGAACTTGACAGAACGAAGCAGGATGGGACAAAAGAAAAAATAAAACTTTCGGATATTGCATCTTTTGAAAGTACGGAGGCTCCGAAATCAGTTAACCGAATTGACCAGACGAGATATATAGGCGTCAGCGCGTCGATTGCGGATGGTTATAATGTAGGATTTGTCGCAGAGGATGTAGAAGAAGCGCTGAAAGAGTATAAGATGCCAAGCGGTTACAGCTATACGATGAGCGGTGAAAATGAAACGATAACCGATGCCATGGGGCAGGTTTACCTGATGCTGATACTGGCGCTTATTTTCATGTATCTTATTATGGTAGCGCAGTTTCAATCCCTGCTTTCACCATTCATTATCATGTTTACTATCCCGCTTGCTTTTACGGGCGGATTTTTAGGGCTTTTCATAAGCGGAAGCGAGGTCAGCGTAATTGCGTTAATCGGATTTGTTATGCTGTCAGGTATTATCGTAAATAACGGTATCGTATTAGTGGATTATATTAATCAGTTGCGTGAGGATGGTATGGAGAAAAAAGAGGCTATCATGACAGCGGGCAGAACCAGAATCCGTCCGGTTATGATGACGGCGCTTACGACCATTCTGGCATTGAGTACAATGGCATTCAGCAGCGATATGGGCGCGGATATGTCAAAGCCGATGTCAATTGTAACAATCGGCGGTTTGATTTACGGTACTTTGCTGACATTGGTGGTAATTCCCTGTATTTATGATATTTTTGCACGAGAGAAAAAAGAGGACCAGGAGATAAAAGGAGAATCGTTATAAAATGATGGATAAAGAGTATTTACCAAAAGAAAAGGCAATCTATCAGGCGGTTCTTGCGTTGTTTGAAGAGGGAGCAGATTTAAACAGCCTTACCGTATCGGAAATCACGAAAAGAGCCGGAATCGGAAAAGGCACGGCGTACGAGTATTTTTCCGATAAAGAGGAGATGATCGCAAAAGCGCTTTTTTACAATACGGAAATATTTTGTAAGCATCTGTATGAGGGTATGGCAGAGAAGGAGAGTCTTTATGAGAAAATAGATTTTCTCCTGCTTACGATGGAAGAGCAGATAGGAAATACAAACTGTATTTTTCGT
>CAMWMM010000432.1 GCA_947175285.1 uncultured Lachnospiraceae bacterium | reverse complement strand
AATATGTTGCTGCTCACCACAACTAAATGATTTGTCTGATCTTTCAACATCTTTATATCTCGTATAACATTTTCCGTAACCTGCATTTCTGTCATAGCTTTTTTCTCTGAAAACATCTCATTTGCAGTCAAGTTAGAGATACATTCTAGCAAAACAGTCCTGTCTTCATCTTCCATTTTTTCCAGCACGCCAAAGATTCGTGTAGGCTGCTCGATCGTGAAAAACCCTTTCCCATTTCTTAGATTCCTATGTCTTTCAACCTTTTTCCTTCCCTCGACATCAAAAACCTGCATCGTTGCAATATAATATTTTTTCATACCTGCCTGTGCAATAGAAACAGCCGTTTTCTCCGCATAAGAAGATTTGCCGCTTCCACTTCCTCCAACAACCAAAACCATCATATTTATGAATACCTTTCATATTGTTCCACTTTAATATCCAAAAACAGAGTTCTTTTACGATAAACACACAATGTTATTTCCAATAGCGACAGCATCATCACCGCTCCCGTTCCTTCGCCCAATGCCATTCTGCCGTCTATCACAGGCTCTAACCCTAATTCCTTCATAAGTTTCTCCACTGCTGGTTCTTTGCCTTTATGCGACGGAATCAGATACCGTATTGTTCCCTGCACAATTCTTTCTGAAAGCAGTGCCGCTACCATGCTGATCACACCATCAAGCACTATCGGTATATGAAAAACGCCACCACCAATGCAGACTCCAACAAGCCCGGCAATGTCCAATCCTCCAACTGTTTGAAGTACGGTGAGAGGTTCCACTTCATAAAGTTTATACTTTTTGACTGCCTCAGTGATCATCTGCTTTTTACGCTGTAATTTTTCATCGCAAAGTCCGGCGCCCCTTCCAGTCACTTCATCTGCCTCACATCTTAACAATGCCGCTGCAACCGCACTGCTCGTTGTCGTATTTCCAATTCCCATTTCCCCGGTTGCGAGAATTTGATACCCCTTCCTTTTGCACTCTTCCACAATTCCTATACCGGTAAAAATTGCACTGACAGTTTCCTCTCTCGTCATAGCTGGCTCTTTACTAAAGTTTCTGGTGCCGCAACGGACTTTTTTGTTAAGCACTCCTGCAATCTTCTCTTTTCCATTGATTCCAATATCTACAGGAATCGTGTCCGCCCCTATCTTGGCCGCCATTTTTCCTACGGATGATGCACCCCTTCCCATCTGCGCTGCTACTGCCGCTGTGACTTCCTGACCGGACTGGCTAATGCCTTCTTCTACAATTCCATTATCCGCGCACATGATGATGACAGCTTTTTTTGAAATATCAATTTCATTCGTACCTAAAATCGCGCCAATCTGTGCAGTGATAGTTTCAAATCTTCCCATCCCATCAATAGGCTTGGCTATGGAATCCCAATTTTTCAATACCTGTTTGTATATTTTACAGTCAGGTTCTTCCAATTTCAGTTTATCCAATGTTTCCTCTGTACAGTTATTTAATATGTGCCTCCCTGAGTATTCCATATATTCCCTCCATGTTCAGATACTCCGATAAGATATCTGCCAGCTTATCATACTGTTTCTCTTTAAAGTCCTTATAATCAATGCAGGATTCAATGGATAATCCCTTCTTTTCAGCCAATGCAGTCACAAGAGCGGTTGCAATCGCAGCCCTGTCAAATATCCCGTGAATATACGTTCCACATACATTTTTATTTCTTCCGGTCACAAACACCGCTTCCGCAGTGTGAGAAGTACTTCTTGGCGTCCCGTCCAATGGCGGGACGTCTTTAGAAGTATTTTTCACACTTTCCCCTATATGTATTTCATATCCATCAAACTCCAGTCCGGAAAGTACGGAAAAAATCCCTTCCATTTTATTCACTGTACCATGTACCTGACGGCGCACTTTTTCACGCTTCAGCCTTGTTGTGACAGGTAGTAATCCCATCCCTTTCATAGTTCCGCCATTTTCCATTCCTTCCGTATCAGAAATATGTTCTCCTATCATCTGATACCCCCCACATATACCACAAATCGGTATATCTTGCGCCATTTTTATTACTGTTGCCTCCAGTCCGTTTTTGCGCATCCAGTCGAGGTCACTCATTGTATTCTTGCTGCCCGGCAAAAAGATCATATCCGGACACCCTAATTCTGCCACCGAAGCAACATAACGCACAGACACCTCCGGTATCTGTTCAAACACATTAAAATCCGTAAAATTAGAAATTCTGGGATACCTGATGACTGCTATATCTATCTTTCCCCTTTCTTTTTTTCCAAAGCGCTCTGTCAAACTATCCTCATCCTCTAATTGTATATCCATATAAGGAACTACACCTGCTATCGGAATACCTCCCTTTTCTTCTAATATTTCAATACCGGAATCAAGCAAGGCGCGGTCTCCCCTGAATTTATTAATGATCAGTCCTTTTACTCGTTTCCTTTCCTCTTCGGAAAGCAGCATAAGTGTTCCCAAAAGTTGTGCGAATACGCCACCCCGATCAATATCACCTACCAGCAATACCGGAGCATCCACAATCTCTGCCAGTCCCATGTTGACGATATCATTTTCGCGTAAATTTATCTCTGCCGGACTTCCTGCACCCTCAATCACAATGATATCCGCCAGTTCTTCCAATTTTCGGAAGGCATTCTTAATATCCGGAATCAGCCCTCGTTTATAAGAAAAATATTCCCTCGCGCTCATATTTCCAAGAACCCGCCCCTTTACAATTACCTGGGATCCTGTATGGTCTGTCGGTTTTAGTAATATCGGATTCATGCAGACTAATGGAGCAAGCCCTGCTGCTTCTGCCTGCATGACCTGAGCCCTCCCCATTTCAAGTCCTTCCTCTGTAACAAAAGAATTGAGCGCCATATTCTGTGATTTAAAAGGAGCCACTCTGTATCCATCCCGTTTCATTATCCTGCATAGTCCCGCTACCAAAAGACTCTTTCCTGCACCGGACATAGTTCCCTGAATCATAATAACCTTTGCCATAATAACCTCTCATATTTTCCAATTTGCTTCATATAAGCAAAGAGCTTTTCATTTCCCAAAAAGTCTTTTTCATTCATATCAAATAACCGTTCGATAAAGTCCGAATCAAAAATTTCTTCCGGTGTTCCGTATCGTTCCACATATTCCCCTTTTAAACAAAGTATTTTATCGGAAATAATCTTTGCCAGTTCCAATTCGTGCAAGGACATAATAACCGTCAGTCCCATTTTCTCTCTCATTTCCTGTAATAATAGCAAAAATTCAAGCTTATATTTGATATCCAGATAAGACGTCGGTTCATCTAATATCACGATTTCTGGCTCCTGACAGATTGCTCTCGCCAGCATCACCCTCTGCTTTTGACCGTCACTTATCTTGTCAAAGTCTTTTTCACTGATGTCTGTTATATGGGTAAGCTCCATCACTTCATCTACGATTCGCTCATCATCTTCTGATAAGATACCAAACCATCCGGTATATGGATATCGCCCCGTTGCAACCATGTCCCTGCAGCTTTTCAGTTCCACCTTTACCTTTTCTGTGAACACTACGGACATTCTTTTTGCCAGTTCATCAACTCTTATCTCAGACAAATCATCTTTTCCGATATACACTGTTCCGCCAAGCATTTCAAGCTGCCCTGCAATACTTTTCAAAACCGTAGATTTACCAGCACCGTTCGGACCAATCAGGCACAAGATTTTTCCTCTTTCCAATGCAATTTCTATATCCTTTATCAGTGGTTTATTATCATATCCCACACACATTTTTTTCGTGGAAAAATAGAAGTTCTTCATGCTTTTCTCCTAAACGAAACATAGAAAATCTTAGGCGGTGTTCTTTAGCGCCTTAGATTTTCTTTTCGTTTTATGATCCAAAGCACCACTGGCGCACCGAAAATAGCCGTCACGGTACTGATACTCAGTTCTGTTGGCGCAAGTATTGTTTTTGCAAGCAGATCACAAAACAAGCAGAAAGCACTTCCCCCAACAAAGCAGGCAGGTATCATCCAAATTGGTTCTGTTGTATTCAGCAATTTCTTGACCAAATGCGGCACTGCAATTCCTACAAAAGAAATCGGTCCCGCAAATGCTACAATACACGCAGATAAAATACTGGAGAAAATTACAATACACACACGCAAAAGCTGTAAATTAACACCCACATTCCGCGCATAGGCATCTCCCAACTGGTAAGCGCCAAGCGGCTTTGACATAAGAAAAACAGCAAGAAACACTATGGACACCACCACTGCCATAACCTTTACGTTTTCCCATGTCATTCCCGAAAAACTCCCTCGTGACCAGTTGTGGAGATTCACAATATCCGCATCATTGGCAAAGGTAACTACTAATTCCGTGACTGCCGAACAGATATAACCAATCATAACACCGCTGACTACCAGCATTGACATATTATGGATTCTATGGGACATAAGCAATACAAAGCCCATAGATAACATAGCTCCAATAAACGCTGCAAAAATCATAGATGCCGATGTCACCCTGACTCCCCTTCCCATGAGAAAAACCATTACAAGCGCCACCACCATTTTAGCTCCGGAAGAAATTCCTAAAACAAACGGTCCTGCAATCGGGTTATTGAAGAATGTTTGCAGGAG
>CAMWMM010000431.1 GCA_947175285.1 uncultured Lachnospiraceae bacterium | reverse complement strand
GTATAACAAAGTTTCAAAAATTTGTCAATTAGTTTAGCACATTCCGCACTGATATCATACAGGAAAATTTTTCGCCGTGATGATATTGTAATTCAAATGTGCCAGATTCTGACACATTTAGAAAATACCAACAATAATGATTTATTAAATGAACTATTACTTTTCCACTTTATAAGTTATACTTTTTGACAATAATAATGATAATCAAAAACATACATTTTAACGCGTTACAAATCAGGGCTAAAATTTTGTCATCATGACATAAAAAATGGATTTCAGACTTCGGATAACCCAATAATTTATAAAAGTCCAAAGAAAAAGCCCTGCATAGAATCGCCATACAGGGCTTTTAGGTAAGTAGTCGATAAAAATATCAATGAAATTATTATAACCGCGTTAGCACGCGTGCTAACGCGGTTATAAGCATATCGCTATAAGCTCATGAGTGTACGGAAAAGCCTGACACCTTCCTTGAAACCTTTCTGGAACGAATAATCGCCCGCCATGTTTGCAATATCACAGCCATAATCCGACAGTTCCCTTTGAGCCTGTTCAGATATATTGTGGTCTGCTGTCATTTTCCGACAAACAAAATTTATGTATTCATGCGTTTCCTTTCCATAAGTGTCAGTATTGGATTCCTTTAATGCAAGGTCAATAATCCTGCCTATGTTGTCTTTTGAAATGTTTAATTCTTCATCAAAATCTAAGTATCTGAAACTATCCTGCATGGTATTCCCTCCAAAATCTTAATGCTCTGTGTCACTGTATGTTCATCTTTGTTATACTGTTGATGCCTTGAAATGAATGATATTGCTATTCTGCTTTGTTCCATGGTTCCCTTGCTCTTCCTGCGAGGAGGCATTATATTCATTACATACCCTTTTAAACTGCTGATATGCTATCATCTGTTGTACTGCATATTTTTCATGTTTACCAAGCACCCTGTAATTTTCCAGAAGTTCTTGTTCATCCACTGTTATTGTATTCTTATCAAAATTTGTAACAGTTCTCATCATGAACCACCTTTCCGTTGTCCTAAAACTTTCCTATTAACATAGAAAATAACTGCTTGTTAAAGATAAGGTTATGGGCTATAATAATATTGGGAGTTGCCGCTCCCAACATTATATCTACCTCTTTTTATTGTTCTCCATTTCTAAGCTTTCCGGCTGATCGAAGGTGTTCAATACTAAGAGGTTCTTTTTCATCCCCCTTAACCTGCAGGGCTATATTGAAAACCTTGACACAGTTTCTTATCCCACCATAATCAAGAGATGTTGTATAAAGATATTTTATGCTTTCTTTATCCAGCGAATAATCTTTGAAGATTTCAGATATATCATTTATGGATGGTTCAAGAATATTGCGCTTAATGCCGATCCGGCTGTAAAGCTGTGCAAAGTGTGCCTGTCCCTTGCCATGCATCCTGTTATATATTGTAGGATTTCCACACAATACAATACCGGATTCCGTAACATCATTTATTGCCCGTATATTTTCGATTGCCCGGACTGATAAATGCTGAGCTTCATCAATAATGATAAGTCTTGGATTCTTGTCAAGATATTCAATAATTGTATCCACAAGGAAGCGATCTGTTCCATGTGATTCTTTTCCGACATAGGTTAGAATCCTTTCACATACCCCTTTAGTTGTGCGGTCGCAATCTTTAAGTTCAATATAGATTGTCTTAGGATACTTTTTGACATATTCCTTTAATGCTACTGTTTTCCCTAGCCCAGCTTCGCCATATATCAATGATATATCACCAGTACGGCGGCAAAACTGACTGCTACAATAGTGTCTTTAAGTGCCTGTGTGTTTGCTACCTTTAGTTTTTTCATACTATTCTCCTTCCACAGTTTTTTTGTTGAAAAAGTCCTGACTGAACTTATTATTGAAGTTGTCAAAAAACTCTTTCTGTTTCGTATTTTCTTCCTGTGCCCTTTTTCTGCTTCTGGCTCTCTGTTCCGCTTCCTCTGCTCTTCTTTCTGGAATCGAAAGTGCCGCCTTTCTTGCGTTCTCCTCAATTTTAGGGTTCATTATTATCTGACGTGCATTATTTACTGGTTCAACAGTCTGTTCCACAGATTCTTTAAGCAGACGTATTCTTGTTAAGGTATTGCTTACACTTTTGATGTCATCATCAGTCGTAGCATTCTGCAGGGCAAGTTCCGTGGATTCCTTTTTGAACTGTTGCATTTCCTTAAATTCTTCTGGTTCTGCTCCATAACTGTATTTCTTTTTCTTTAGTGCTGTAAACATATAATTGTTTTCCGTGTCAAAAATGTATAATACATCTGGTTCCATTGGACTGTATTTTGCAAGCACTTTACGTCCTTCGTAAGTTTCGGCTGCTGTACAGGTATAGAAATCGTTGTTAAACCGAATTCCATCCTGCTGGATTACCCGTGTTCCTTTGACACGCAGCGTATAAAAAAGCAGTGATTTTTTAGGAACCATTCTTTGCGGATTTTCTGGATGTTCAGCTAAAAGTTTATAATACCAGTAATTAGGTGATTTATCTTCCATAGAATCCCCTTTATGCTTCTGGTTATTATAGAACTCTATATAATCATCATGTCCCTCTTTAAATTGCTCTAATGTCGGATATTTCATTATATCTAGATTCTTAAGATCCTCTGGTCTTTTCTTGGCGTCACTTCCCGCATATGTACGCCACATCTTGCCAAATGATTCTTCAAGTGTCCTAAAAAATCTTTCTATGTTTTTGGACTGTCCATGATAAGGCAGTGTAAATTTAGGTTCTATATCCAAACTTTTAGCTAAATTGCCGAGTATTTTTTCTTCATCATTCTTTGAAGAGATATAAAATAAATCCTTTGCCCTATAATCCTTGCCGTTGTCCAGATATACATATCTTGGTGCGCCGTATTTCTCTATTGCCAGTTTAAAGACGTATAAAACAACGTCTGCATTTGGAGATTCCAAACGGATATACCATGCTAAAATTTTCCGTGTCCGCACATCCATTACATAACTTCCCCACGGCCTTGCTGCACGCCACTTTCCATTTTGGTCCTGATATCTTACAAATACATCCATCAGGTGATGGTCACTAACATAATAGTCGTTTGGAAGTATGGTGGAATAATCCCTCAGACAATGACTTTCTACATCGTTCTGATACTGGATTTTTCCGCCGCGTCTTAATGCGATCTCTGAACGAGTAATTGACTTGGTGAACCTGCGAAACACACTTTCACTTGGAAGTGTATCTTTCTCCCCATTGTAACGTGCATATGCTAAAGTTTCCCTGTAGCATTGACTGACACTTGGTTTTGAAGACTGCAGATACAATACTTTGAAGTATTGCTGATACTTTGGCGGAATAGAACAATTACCCCTGTTATGCCCGCCACGCTTATCTACAAGCTGTTGAACTCCTTCCTCCTTTGCTCTTTCTAATAATGAATAAAGTGTACTTTGTGATATTGTGTTGTCTGGATTTTTGACATTCCAGTCTTGTAAAAAATTTTGTTTGATTTTAGTCTCTGACTTAATACCGTCTTGTAAAGCAAACTTTCTAAACAACCTAAATTCTGCCACAATCTGAACCTTAAGTGCGCCCCGCTCCTTCTGGGCGTTAGTACTGTAGTTGTCAGGATATTCCGTCTCAAGTCCAGCATCCGTATCAGGATGTATTGAATAGGTGCAAGCCGTATCAGAAACGGGAAGACGTTCTCCACCTATTTGATCTAGATATGCTTTTTGTGCGTATTCTGGAAGGGATTCCAAAAGAATTTCAATTTTGTTCCCACCACGTCCCATAGAATGCGGAACACGCCGAAATTCATATTTGTTTTTTTTGATAGCGTTTTTCCTGACTCCGCTTTCCTCATAACCCAATAATCGGGCAGCTTCTTTGGTTGATAACCACACCACGTCATCTCCTTTCCTTCCTTGACGGTTATAATTAATCTTTGCCACTTTCCTCAATAGCCTTGTATAGTTCTGCTATATCAATGTTTAATGACTTTGAAATTTTAAGTAATGTGTCCGATCTAGGAAATTTAGTTTTTGAAAGAAGTACACAAATATGATTTGGATTAACTCCTATCTGCTCAGCTAGCCAGCGTTGATTTCTCCCTTGAAGATATAGTTCTCTTAAAATAAGCTTTCCTAAAGGTGTTTTACCAGCTGATTTACCCGCCAAAAATTTCACCGCCTTTCCAACTAAGTATTCTTAAGAACATTATTTAAAAAAATATAAATAAATGTTATAATTCACTTGTTAAATATAGTATAACTAAGTATTATTAAAAAGTCAACACAAAAATTAAGAATACTTAATAAGGAGAGAATATGAATACAATAGGTACTAGAATAAAAGAAATACGTATTAGTAACAAAATGAAACAGGTTGACTTTGGCAAATTGTTTTTTGTTTCTGGAGCATATATAAGTATGGTTGAATCTGGAAAGGAGATTCCGTCTGATTTACTTGTAAATTCAATTGCTTTACGATTTAATGTATCTTTTGAATGGTTAAAAACCGGGTTTGGTGCAAAGAATACTTTCAGGAATTCAATAAGAAAAAGCGCATCAGACATAGAAGGTTTTGGAAATGATGAAACAGATGAATGTGTAAG
>CAMWMM010000430.1 GCA_947175285.1 uncultured Lachnospiraceae bacterium | reverse complement strand
CATTTCACACAGGCGTTTCCGAAGTATGATGATTTGAATGAAAGTGTGGAAGAGAATGTTTCTGCAATCCGCGTTGTAAAGGCATATGTCAGAGAAGATTACGAAAATGAAAAATTTAAAAGAGCAAGCGGGAATATATATGAAATTTTCCGTAAGGCGGAAAACATTGTATCCTGGAACGGTCCGGTTATGAATCTGGCAGTGTACAGTTGTATTTTGTTAATCAGTTGGATTGGAGCAAAAATGGTCGTAGGCAGCGCACTGACTACGGGACAGTTGATGAGCCTTTTAACTTACTGTATGACGATTCTGATGAATCTGATGATGCTTTCTATGATATTTGTCATGATTACCATGTCGGTAGCGAGCGCAAAACGTATTACAGAAGTTTTGAACGAGAATACGCAGCTTACGAATCCGGAAAATCCTGTTTATGAAGTTGCCGACGGCAGCATTGAATTTAAGGATGTTTCTTTTAGATATCATCAAAATGCTAAGGAATCCGTTCTGAAAGATATTAACTTAAAGATTAACTCCGGTGAAACAATCGGTATCCTCGGCGGTACGGGAAGTGCGAAATCCAGTCTGGTGAATCTGGTAAGCCGTCTGTACGATGTGACGGAAGGAGAGCTTCTTGTAGGCGGCAGAAATGTAAAAGAATATGATTTGGAAACACTGCGGAATCAGGTAGCGGTAGTGTTACAGAACAATGTCCTGTTCAGCGGTACGATTCTTGAGAACTTAAGATGGGGCAAAAAGGATGCCAGCGAAGAAGAATGCAGGCATGCCTGTGAACTTGCCTGTGCGGATGAATTTATCCGGAAGATGCCGGATGGGTATGAAACTTATATTGAGCAGGGCGGAACGAATGTATCCGGCGGACAGAAACAGCGTTTGTGTATTGCCAGAGCGCTGCTGAAAAAGCCGAAGATTCTGATTCTGGACGATTCTACCAGCGCCGTGGATACGGCAACGGACGCCAAAATCAGAAAAGCATTTGCGCAGGATATTCCCGGAACGACCAAGCTTATCATTGCACAGAGAATTTCCAGTATTCAGAATTCCGACAGGATTATCGTTATGGACGAAGGTCGTGTAGTCGGTTTCGGAACACACGAGGAGCTTCTTACAAGCAATGAGATATACAGAGAAGTTTATGAATCACAGACTTCCGGAAGCGGTGATTTTGATGAGAAAGGAGAGATGTAAACATGGCAGAAGAAAGAACCCCAAAAGAGAATACGATGCCGGGTCCCAGAGGAAGAGGAATGCGGGGACCCAGACCGAAGATTGAGAATCCGGGGAAATTGTTCCGGCGTCTGATGGGATATGTCCTGAAAAATTATGCGCCTCATTACGCTATTGTTGTAATCTGTATTGTAGCGAATGTATTCGCGAGCACACAGGGAACGATGTTCATGAAGACATTGATCGACAGCTATATTATTCCGCTGCTTGGAAATGCATCGCCTGATTTTACGCCCCTTGCCCATGCGATTGCGAAAGTTGCCTGCTTCTATGCGTGCGGTGTTGTCGCTTCTTTTATACAGGCAAGGATTATGGTGTTAATCACGCAGGGAGTGATGAGAAACCTGCGTAACGATATGTTCAGTAAAATGGAGAGCCTTCCGATTAAATATTTCGATACGCATGCCCACGGCGATATCATGTCCATGTACACAAACGACATTGATACGCTGCGGCAGATGATAAGCCAGAGCATACCACAGCTTATCAACAGTGCAATAACGATTGTTACCGTATTCAGTTATATGATTGTACTGAGTATTCCGCTGACGCTTGTAACGCTCGTTATGGTGGCGTTAATGTTATTCGCTACCAAAAAGGTAGGCGGGCTCAGCAGCCGTTTCTTCCTTTCACAACAGAAAGATATCGGTCAGGTAAACGGATATGTGGAAGAAATGATGAACGGACAGAAAGTTATCAAAGTATTCTGTCATGAGGAAGAAGCGAAAGAGAAATTCAACGAATTGAACGACAAATTGTTTGACAGCGCATACCATGCCAATATGTTCGGTAATGTTATGGGACCGATTAATGCCCAACTCGGTAATTTAAGCTATGTAGTCTGCACCGTTGTAGGCGGACTGCTTGCCCTGACAGGAATTTCCGGTTTGACACTGGGTGAACTTGCCAGTTTCCTGAATTTCAACCGCTCCTTTAATATGCCCATCAACCAAGTGAGCATGCAGTTTAACAGTATCATCATGGCGCTTGCAGGTGCGGACAGAATTTTCAAATTGTTGGATGAAACACCGGAAGTGGATGAGGGTTATGTGGAACTTGTGAATGCCATGGAAGCACGGAACGGAACGATTACCGAAAGCAGAGTCAGAACCGGTATCTGGGCATGGAAGCATTACCACAAGGAAAGCAATACGACAACCTATCAGAAACTGGAAGGCGGCGTTGTTTTTGACCATGTTGATTTTGGATATAACGACGATAAGATGATACTGCATGATGTGGAGTTATATGCCAAACCGGGGCAGAAGATTGCGTTTGTCGGCGCTACCGGCGCAGGTAAAACGACAATCACCAACCTGATTAACCGATTTTATGACATTCAGGACGGTAAGATTCGTTACGACGGCATCAATGTAAATAAGATAAAAAAAGCCGACCTTAGAAGGTCGCTTGGTATTGTATTGCAGGATACCCACTTATTTACGGGGACTGTGATGGAAAATATAAGGTACGGTAAGCTGGATGCTACGGACGCAGAAGTAATCAATGCTGCTAAACTGGTGAATGCCGATGGATTTATCCAGAGACTTCCGGACGGGTATCAGACGATGCTGCGTGGAGACGGCGCTAATTTGAGTCAGGGTCAGAGACAGCTTTTAGCGATTGCAAGAGCAGCCGTTGCAGACCCGCCGGCGCTTATTCTGGATGAGGCTACAAGCTCTATCGATACGAGAACGGAGAAACTTGTGCAAAAAGGTATGGATGCCTTAATGGATGGCAGAACAACTTTTGTAATTGCCCACAGACTTTCCACGGTCAAAAACAGCAACTGTATCATCGTATTGGAACAGGGGCGTATTATAGAGCGCGGCACGCATGACCAGTTGATTGAAGCACAGGGAAAATATTATCAGTTATATACAGGAAAAAAAGGAACAGCCTGAAATCTTAAAAGACCTCTATACTAAATTCAAAATAGTATAGGGGTTTTCAATCCTATGGGATTAGGGTGTCTAAAGGTTCAATTATAAATTTTTATAGGCAGATTGCACAAACTGCGCCCTTGCGTCGGACTTCGTCATATGGATTTTCTAAAGTATTCCGGCATAGATGTGATAATGAACGAAACCGCCCGCTATTCGCCATCCTGGCTTGATGCGGGCTTTTCGGAACATTCATGTTCCGAAATTTCTTCTTACCGAGCGGAATATTAAGAAAATCACATATTCCTGCGCAGGACAACTTCGGGCGCATTTTGTGCAATCTGCCAGATAAAGTTATAAACTGCGCCCTTTTGACACCCTAAGCCCTATAGGAAATTGAGCAGTAGCTTAAATCACTCGATTTTTTACATATCATATAACGCGCTTTGCTCGCGGTTTCGATACTCATGTTTCTCATAATAGCCAATCAGTGTTCCGGCGTCATCACGAAGCGCAATCATATAGACATCTTTATTTTCTTTTTCATTATAAAATGTATAAACCCGATTATGTTCCGTACTTTCCATAAACCATGAAATAACATTCCGGATTTTCTCTGCCGAATGCTCATTATGACAATTCAGAAGATTTGAGCCGATTAGTTTAGCGCCGCCTCTTTTCCCATATCTTGCAATGGCAGCAGGATTCATGTAAATAATTTCATGCTCCAGATTACAGATAACAATGGCGCAGACATCCTGTTCAGCAATACTTTTAAAATAGCTTGATAAATCCATATGTGTTTGTTATATCCTTTCCGTTCCGAATTTTGTTTTTCGGAAATCATTCCTCCGGAAACAGCATATTTCCGTCTACATCCATAATAGTAATCTCGTCTGTTGACGTATTTCCAACAGCCGTTGCCAGATAATCCGCAAGTTCTGCGGTACTGACGGTTGACAGTTCATTCTGTAATTCCAACACGACAGCAACAGAAATCTCTTCATTGGTATCGATAGTGTTTTCCGAGGCTGTAGGGGAATACAGTGTAACGCTGGCGTCCTTTACCTCCGATAAAGGTTCCAGAACGTTGTCTTCTATATAATTTCCCAGATATGCCAGATACTGACGCTGCTTGTCCTCCTCCGTAACATTTTCCTCTGGCAATACTATATTTTCTACATTGGAAGTCTGTACTTCCTGATTCTTGCTGCCACATGCTGTCAGTAAGGAGGCGGTTAGAAGTGTTATGCAAAATAAGTGTTTTTTCATATTCTTTTTCCTTTCTATTTATATTTTGTTTTTGGGGACAAAGGTGCGCTCTGCCTATTCAATTTTATAAAAAGTACCATTTGTCGTCTGCATCTAAAAAAGCAGGGGATTGAAAACTTGGTTGACTGTGAACGGTTCAGTGAGCAGCAATGACAAATCATGAGCAGGGGGCTCTGGAGCCGTCGGCGTTTAGCTGCCGTATTTTGGCAGCTTATGCGCCG
>CAMWMM010000429.1 GCA_947175285.1 uncultured Lachnospiraceae bacterium | reverse complement strand
ATCAAGGAAATTAAGGAAGTGATGAATCAGGCGGAAATCAGCAGAAAAATGGGCATCCGTACCGTTCTTTTCGTAGACGAGATTCACCGCTTTAATAAAGCGCAGCAGGACGCTTTCTTACCTTTTGTGGAAAAGGGAAGCATTCTTTTAATCGGTGCGACAACGGAAAATCCGTCCTTTGAGGTCAATGCGGCGCTGCTTTCCCGGTGCAGGGTTTTTGTATTAAAAGCGCTGGAAGAAAAGGATATCGTACGGCTGCTTAAAAATGCGCTGTCGAATCCGTCCGGTTTTGCAGGGCAGAAAATAGAGATTAGTGAAAAACAGCTTGAAGCGATTGCGGTTTTTGCAAACGGAGACGCCAGGATGGCGTTAAATACACTGGAAATGACAGTGTTAAACGGTGAGATTACATCGCAGGGCAGTATTGTCGTAACGGATGAGGGATTGTCACAGTGTATTAACAAGAAATCGCTTTTATATGATAAAGCGGGAGAAGAACATTATAATATCATTTCGGCATTGCATAAATCCATGCGTAACAGCGACCCGGATGCCGCGATTTACTGGATGTGCCGTATGTTGGAGGGGGGAGAGAACCCGCTTTATATTGCCAGAAGACTGATTCGTTTTGCCAGTGAGGATGTCGGTATGGCGGACAGCAATGCGCTTTCGGTGGCGGTTGCCGCCTATCAGGCATGCCATTTTCTGGGGATGCCGGAATGTGACGTTCACCTGACACATGCGGTTACGTATCTTGCGATGGCGCCCAAATCCAACGCGCTCTATACCGCCTGCGAGGACTGTAAAGCGGATATACGGACGCAAACAG
Organism: uncultured Lachnospiraceae bacterium; assembly: GCA_947175285.1. Next base: position 3,800 of record CAMWMM010000429.1, on the reverse strand, counting down.
CGGAACCGGTACCGCTGCAGCTTCGGAATGCACCGACTAAGCTGATGAAAGACTTGGACTATGGAGCAGGTTATCAGTATGCGCACAATACGGAGGAGAAGCTTACGGATATGGAGTGCCTGCCGGAATCCATGAAAGGGCGCCGCTATTATTTCCCAACCAGTCAGGGGAATGAGGCGAAAGTCAAGGACAGGCTGGAAAAAATCATGGCATGGAAGCAGGAGCGGAGAGAATAAGAGTAAGTATTTAAGGGACATCGGAGTATAATCCGGTGTCCTTTTTTAATATATTTCAGTCATAACTTGGACAACGCTTCATATATTGAGATAAGGAGGCGATGAGATGCGGCAGGAGGAAATTTTACATATTTTTCCGGATTTTATGCGCGCCAGGTGGGAGAAAGTGGCAGAGCAGGCAGACAGACTGCAGGAAATTCGTCTGCGTGTCAATCAGCCTGTTACGATACTGGTAGATAATAAAGAGTGGTTTCTTGCGGAAAAAGGCGGACTGACGGATATGGCATCTAATGCAGTGTGCAGTAATGAAAAAGAACTGGAGGCGGTTCTTGCGCATGTATGCCACTATTCGGTTTATGCCTTTGCAGACGAAATCAGACAGGGTTTTATGACAATTCCGGGCGGACACAGGATAGGTGTTTCCGGACAGGTTATTCTGGAGAGTGCAAAGCAGATTAGAAATATAAAACACATCCGTTATTTAAACATCCGTATTGCGCATGAAATCAAAGGAGTATCCGAGAAAACGCTTCCTTATTTGTACGATAGAGGGGAAATTTTAAATACGTTGATTATTTCACCGCCGGGCTGTGGAAAGACAACGATGCTGCGGGATTTGGTGCGTAGTTTTTCACAGGGCAGTGCATACGGGAAAGGCAGAAATGTCGGTCTGGTAGATGAGCGCTCGGAGATTGCGGGAAGCTATCTCGGCGTACCGCAGAATGATATCGGTATGCGGACGGATGTGATGGACGGCTGCCCGAAGAGCGAGGGTATGATGATGTTAATCCGCTCTATGGCGCCGGACGTGCTTGCCGTGGATGAGTTGGGAAGTGCGGACGATATAGAAGCAATGCATAGGGCGGTTCAATGTGGATGCAGGATGCTTGCAACCATACATGGCTTTTCCATGGAGGAAGTAGGCCGCAAAGACTATATGCGTCATGTGATGGAAGAAAAGCTGTTTGACAGGTATCTGCTTCTGGGAAAGAAAGATAACAAGTGTATTGTAATAGGGATTTATGATAAAGAGAGGAAATTATGCTCAAACTGGCAGGAATCTTATTGCTCATGATGGGAAGTATCGGACTTGGTATAAATAAGGTAGCGGAAGAAAAGAGGCGTATTCGGGAACTGCGGGAGATTCGCCGGATAGTGCAGAGAATGCAGAGCGAAATGATATATGGGAAAAGAACTCTGCCGGAAATTTGCCTGCTTTTTAGCCAATGTATGAAAGAGCCGTACCGGAGCGCTTTTCTGGAAATCTTCCAGAAGATTAATGAAAATGACGGAAGTCCGCTTGAGAGTATATGGAAAGAACGGATGGATGTCTGTATGGATACGATGCCGCTTAGAGAGGAAGAAAAAGAAATTTTGCGCAGTTTGCCGGAACAGCAGGGAATATTGGACGAGACTATGCAGGCTGTCGGTGTTGGACAATCTCTGGATGTTTTGGAAGAACATATTCGTCAGGCAGAGGCAGAATATGAGAATAAAAGCAAGGTTATTATGAGCATCAGTGTGATGACTGGATTGTTTCTCACTATTTTATTACTGTAGAGAAATTCATAGACAAAGAAGGAGCATAGGTGGAACATGGGCGTTAGTCTTATTTTTAAAATTGCAGCAGTTGGTATTCTGGTAACAATTTTAACGCAGATTTTAAAACACAGCGGCAGAGAGGAGCAGTCTTTTTTAGTCAGTCTCGCCGGTCTGATTCTGGTACTGACATGGCTTGTACCGTATATTTATGATTTATTCATGATGATTCAGGATTTGTTTACAATGTAATGTTCCGCTACATTTGATAATTAAAAATGTGTTAAATCACAATTTAACCACGATTTGATCATGATCAAATCATTGTGCAAATGCAGGAAAGAGGGATATTGGATATGGATATTATAAAAATCGGACTGATTGGAGTAGTGGGGGTATTGGTGGCAGTACCTTTGAAAAGCTATAAAAATGAATATGGAATTTATATTGGTTTTGCAGTTTGTTTATTGATACTAACCTATTCCGTTAATTACTTTACCGGTATTTTGAGCGGAATGGAAAGATTAGAACACTATTTAGGCGATAGTTTTCAATATCTTTCGGTTCTGTTAAAAGCGGTAGGAGCCGCCTATGTATGTGAATTTTGTTCCGCCGTATGCAGGGATGCCGGATATATCGGTATTGCCGGACAAGTAGAGACTATGGGAAAGATGTATATTCTCTTAATCGGTATGCCTGTATTATTCGCTTTGATGGAAAGTATTCAGACGATTGCAAGTTGAAAGGAGCATAATACGGATGCGGCTTGTATTTATGATAATGACGGCACTCTGTTTTTTATGGATGGAACCGCTGAAAGTACGGGCAGCAGAGGGAACGGATATCTGGCAGAAAATGAATATGGATGATGCTGAGAGTGCTTTTGAAGAGTTGTTTCCGGACTATCGGTTTGATGGAGAACAAGTGTTATCATTAATTATACAAGGGAGAATAAAAGAGGCTGTATCGGCTCTTTTTTCCGGCTTAAAAGAGAGCATAAGGGCAGAATCGGGAGAGGTCAGGATGCTTTTTGTCATGATTCTCATTTTGGGCATCACGGCTGCGCTGTTTTCTAATTTTACGGATATTTTTCAAAGCCGTCAGGTATCGGACATTGCATTTTATTTTATTTACCTTTTGCTGATTACGGTTTTGTTAAAAGTTTTTCATAATGCGGCATCCACAGTGAAAGAAATGTTAAATCAGCTTACCGTTTTTATGCAGATGTTTGTTCCGGCATACTTGCTTGCCGTAGGAACGGCGGCAGGGGCAAGTACTGCGGCGGCATATTACCAGCTTTTTCTGATGGCGGCATATGTGATCGAGAAGTGCTATTTGTCTCTGCTTCTGCCGGTTGTTTACGCTTTCATTTTATTGAGTGTCATGAACGGTATCTGGATGGAGGAAAAGTTAAATCTCTTGTTGGACTTTATAGAGAAAGCGGTTAGTTTTGCAATTAAAATAACGATTGGAATTATTACGGGTTTTAGTGTGCTGCAATCACTGATATCGCCGGTTGTAGATTCTTTGGAATCTTCCGCACTGAAAAAAGCGGTTTCCGTAATCCCTGGTATCGGAAATCTGACAGAGGGGATGTTTGAAATGGTAGTAGGTTCGGCGGTGCTGATAAAAAACAGTATAGGAATATATATTACGATTGTTATGTTGTTTATCTGCATCCTGCCTATCATAAAAATTTTGTTGTTATCGGGTGTATTGAAAGCAGGAGCAGCGTTTATCGGCATCGTCAGTGATAAGAGAATGACAAACTGCGCAAACCGCGTAGGGGATGGGAGTCTGATGCTGTTAAAAGTGTCGTTGTCTGCAATCGGGCTTTTTATTATCAGTATTGCTATCGTAACCTGTACAACAAATCGGGGGATGTAATGAGTGAATTTGTGGAATTGATTAAAAAAATCGGCATCTTTATGATTGCGGCACAAGCAGTTATTCACTTTGCTCCGGCGCAGAAATATGAAAAATATATCCGGATGATTGTCGGCATGATGATATTGCTGCTGTTTT
>CAMWMM010000428.1 GCA_947175285.1 uncultured Lachnospiraceae bacterium | reverse complement strand
CCATTTCAAGCAGGATGACCGCACCAATCACGTCTCCTTCACAAATAATAGGGCTGATTGCCTCATGGTGATATTCCTCACCGGCTTCGTGACAGACAGGGATAAAATTCCTGTCTCCTTTTGTTGCTACTACGCTCTCTCTGTTATTAATTTTTTCTTCCAAATCTCTGCTGATAGATTTCCCTAAAACATTTTTCATACCTCCGGAAACAGCAATAAACTGATCCCTGTCGGATATCATTGCAATATGACCGGACACCTGTGCCATGCTTTCCGCATATTGTTTGGCAAATGTTCCCATTTCTCCAATCGGGGAATATTTCTTTAAAATAATCTCTCCCTCTCTGTCGGTATAAATTTCAAGCGGATCGGCTTCTCTAATCCGCAGCGTCCGGCGGATTTCTTTCGGGATAACAATACGTCCCAAGTCATCTATTCTTCTAACAATTCCTGTTGCTTTCATATGATAAACCTCCATTTACTCTAATCGTATTTTATATAAGCCGTGCTAGTAGTATCTGTAAATGGTGGGAGTTTATACCTGAATCTTTTTATTTTCTACATTATTTTTTGCATTCTATTTTTTAACGCCTTTGGCACCGGACAGACTGGCATTTTGCAAAATATTACTTTCAAAAGAAGTCAGAAGATTATTCTCTTCCCTTTCCCGCTTCAGTGCAAGCTTCACCATATCATCCAGCAGTTCTGCATATGGTTTTCCCACAGCTTCCCATAAATAGAATGCAAGGGAGCCCGGAATGGAATTGATTTCATTCACATATACTTTATTTGTATCTTTATCAATCATAAAATCAATTCTGGACACACCGTTGCAGTCTAAAGCACGGAATGTTTTTACTGCAAGCATACGGATTTCCTCCCGCTGTTCGGGTGTCAGATTTGCAGGCAGTTCTCTCTTTGCCGTCCGCATTCCCTCTGAACCGGATTTACCTCCTGCCACATATTTATCCTCATAGCTTAAAATCTCATCGCTGGAAACCGGTTCTTCGCATTCAGACGCCTGTGCGCTCTCATAATCCCCCAAAACCGCACAATTTATTTCCCTCAGATTCATAATCGCTTTTTCAATTAATACTTTCTGTCCGAACTCATAAGCATATTCTAAGGCCTCTCGTAATTCCTCCCTGTTTTTTGCAATTTTAATTCCCACGCTGGAACCCAGATTTACGGGTTTTACAATAACAGGATATGCTACTTTGTTTTCCACTTTACCGTATGCCTTCTCTTCATCCTCCTGATATTCCTTAACATGCAGCGTCACACAATTAAGTACCGGAATATCATTATCTTTCAGTACCGCTTTCATGACATATTTATCCATTGAAACTGCCGCAGGAATTACGTCGCATCCTACAAGCGGCACATTATAATGGCGTAAAAATCCCTGTATCGAGCCATCCTCTACATTAGCTCCATGCACAACCGGAAATGCCACATCAATATAATCCACCGCGGAATTCCCGAATTTCTTCTCCGGATATTGTACCAGATTCAGTTTCCCCTGCTCGCAAATACAAAAGATTCTGATACTCTTTTTTAATAACGCCGGAATATTTTTATAATTCTCAATCTTACCTATCGCTTCCCCGGTATACATTTCATTTTCTTTTGTAATATAAATGGGAACCGTATCATATTTCTCTCTGTCAAAAGCATTCAATGCCTGAATGCCTGAAATGACAGAAACCTCATGCTCCACACTTTTTCCTCCAAAAAAAACACCTACTTTAATTTTCATAATAATTATTACGCCTTTCTCTCAATTATTTGCGATGTTTGAGCTGCAGGCTCAATACTCGCAAGACAAACAAGTTCGCGTGTGAAAAATTTATTTTTCACACTTTACATATAGTTATCCGGCAAATCATTCTCAATCAAAACGACTTTCTGTTTCTCACCCGGTATTGCATTCACCATTTGAAACGCTTCCTGCAGCGTATCTACCACAATCATCCTTTGCTTTGCAAAACCAGATTCGAGCAAACCAATCTGTATCGGTCTCGTCTGCTCTTTTCCGACCAATACCGCATAATCGCACTTATCATGCGCATATATCCCTATCTCTTTATTTTCCTCATACTGACGCTCGCCGAGTTCCACCATACCAGGAGTCATTAAAATTCTGAGGTCATCAAACATCGCCAGTGTGTCCAATGCCGCCTTAAATCCGCTCTTATTAGAATTATAGGCATCATCCAGTATTGTCCGGCTGCCCTGCTTTATTAGCTGTAATCTGTGCGGAACACTTTCTAACTGCTTCACCGGAAAAATCAGCTTTTCCATCGGTATGCCAAGCGTATTGGCAACTGCAATAGCTCCCGCAATATTCTGTACATTATGATTGCCGACCAGTTTTGTATGAAACTCATATTCCACACCCTGTTTGTCTTTCATTTTAAAGGCAGAGCCATCTCTGGACACAGCAATATCATATGCTGAATAATCTATATTATCTCCGGATGTGCCGTAACTGACAACCGCTTTTTCTATCTTTTTATCCCGAATATAAGAATTATCATAATTTAAAAAAACTTTTCCGTCCGCTGGAACCGCATCAGCAAGTTCAAATTTCGTGCCTATTACATTCTCAATTGTATGAAAGCTCTGCAGATGCTGTGGACCTATCGAAGTAATGATACCGTACTTTGGATGCACCAAGTCGCAGATTTCTTTAATATCCCCTACTTCTCTTGCTCCCATCTCGCAGATAAAAATTTCATGAAAAGATTTCATATGTTCCCTGATAGTTCTGACAACACCCAGGGTCGTATTATAATTACCGGGTGTATGCAAAACACTGAACTGACTGGAAAGCAGTTTACTAAGGAAGTATTTGACGCTGGTCTTTCCATAACTTCCCGTAACGCCGATTACCGTCAAATCCGGCATTTCTTTCAAAATCCTTGCCGCATCATTAATATAGTACCTGTCAATTGCCTGCTCTATCGGATGATTAATAAAATTCACCAATAAAACCAAAATCGGAATCAGCACAAACAATACCGACAGAATTAAGGCACATACACTAACAGTATTTTCTTTCCCGATAAGAGAACACAAAACACCAATGATAAACAGGATTCCTGTCGTTATCAGCATTCTCTTTACCCTTGCCGTATAGACAAGCGGTTTTTTGGCTTTACGCGGTTTATTTACCAAAATCGTCATCAGATTCATCAGGCAAGCTGCAATCAGACACCCCTGTCCGCCGATAGCCAAAAGCGGCAGAGAAATCAAAGCATAAAGCGTCTTTCCAAGCAGCCTTCCGATATTTCCCGTTACTGCAAGCCACTCCCTGTATTCTCTCGGCTTGTAGGAATTTTGCTGAAACATATGCATAATATAGATTTCAAAGCAAACCGCTCCGGGTATATATGTGACAAACCATATAATCCATAAAAAGAGAGTCATAAATAAACTTTAATTCCTTTCAAAAAAATTCTGTAGCGCGCCATGCACTTTTGCAGGCTGTTCCAAAAAGGAATAATGCCCTGCTCCCTCACATACAACAAGCCCTGCATCCTCTATCAGTCTCTCCATTGTTCTGGCGTCCGCAATCGGCGTTGCCGTATCTGCATCCCCCCAGATAAGAAGCGTCGGGCATTTTATTTGCGAAATAAGCGGCTCTAAATCCTCGTTGACAACTTTTACCAGTGTAGCCCGCATTGTCGGTGTTGCATTATTATAATCCGCGGAACCTCTTTTTTTCCTCATATCCTCTACCGCATCAGGATAAAGAAAATGCAGTACTTTTGTACTCATAATGCTCCGCGCTATTTTATAAAACCGGAGACTTACTTTCTGTTTCCATGTTTTTTTCGGCATAATACCTGCGCTGTCAATCAGAACGGCTTTACGGATTGTATAAGGCAGATTTTGCCTTACATTCATTTTAAACAATACTCTGCCGCCAAAAGAATGCACCAAAACGCTGAACTCTTTTAATTGCAGACTGTCAATGAATTTCATCACAAAATCCACATAGTCATCTACACACCATGCAGTCTGCGGTTCCGGTGTTTTTCCGAATCCCGGCATATCCGGCGCAATGACTCTGTGATTCGGAGAAAGCGTCTTAATAATACCATCGAATAATGTAATATTAGAACCCCATCCATGCAATAGCAGAATGGCATCCCCTTCCCCTTCGTCTATATAATTAACTGGAATATTATCAATTTTCGTAATCACACAGACCTCCATGCCGTTTCCTATTCTTCTTCCATCATATGCCATTTTATCCCGTCGCACAACATTTAATTCAATTCTGTTTCCATTCTACGTATTCTTCATAGTCTGTCTCGCTTGCAAATAACATATAAGCGCCGTCTACATATCCCATATAACCGCTTTCTACCGCATATCCTTTCATAAATGCTATCTCCTTTCAGAAACTGTTTTTTCTGTTCTGAAAACAGGATAGCATTTATACAGTCCGATAAAACGGTCTTTTGCGAACGGTTGTTCTATTCTACTTTTTCTAAAAGTAATTCTTCCATATCACATAGTATCTGTTCCGTCAGAGCCAAAAGCATCTCTTCATTTTTTTCCACCAAATCACATTTTCTGTAACGATATCGAAAAGCAGGTTCTTTCGGGTCAAATACCA
>CAMWMM010000427.1 GCA_947175285.1 uncultured Lachnospiraceae bacterium | reverse complement strand
AGAAGGATGGGGATCTGTCGAAAGAGATGATAGAGAGTTATATTGATAAGATTGAGGTTTATGATGAGAAGCATATTGAGATCCGGTGGAAGGAAAGTGCGGGGTAGTATTAGGCAGCATGAAGTGTTTTGCAGTAATTTTACAAAGGATATATTATTTTGAAGCAATAGCTTAACAGCAGGTGGCTTTTTAGTAGGAAAAAGCGGTATAATCATTGAAAATAGGGTAAAAAAATTGCTTGCAAAGGCTTGACATTAGAGGGAATTTATCCACATCCGGATTTAGCAGGAAGAATACTGGCGTTTCAGGATTTTGTGAATTACAGGAACAGAATTTATGATGACAGCGGGCACGGAACGCATGTAGCAGGATGTATCGGCGGAAGCGGTCTTATGTCAAATGGAAAGTACAGAGGCATCGCGCCACAGTGTCTTTTTTGTATCGGAAAAGTATTGAATCAAAACGGTGACGGCTCCATTGAGAGTATGTATCAAGGTCTGTTGTGGGTAATGCAGAATCGTCTGCATCATCATATCCGCGTCTTAAATATATCAGTCGGTATAGGGCAATCCGATAATAAAAACAAAATAGAAGAACTGGTAGGACTTTTGGAGGCTGTTTGGCAATCTGGCATTGTTGTCGTTTGTGCAGCGGGCAATTCCGGTCCGGGAGAAGGTACGATTTCACCTTTGGGGAACAGCCGTAAAGTAATTACGGTAGGATGCCATGAGGACGGTTATTTTGGAAACCGCTCCGGATTGTGTGAGGATTATTCGGGAAGAGGTGATGTTTCTGTTTTATACAGAAAGCCGGATGTCGTTGCGCCCGGAACGGATATTATGTCATGTAACAGCAGAGGCGGAGGGTACGTCAAAAAGAGCGGCACTTCCATGGCAACGCCGATTGTTTCCGGAGCGGCAGCACTCTTGTTACAGAAATACCCGTATTTGAATAATGACCAGGTAAAACGTAAAATTGTTTATAGTGCAAGGGATTTGGGTGACGACTGGAATAAGCAGGGATGGGGCATGCTGGACATCGGAAAGTTATTAACCGTATAAAAAATCGAGTGCATCACTTGACATCCCCCGCTGGATTGTATACAATTATACGAAGTTGAAAGAATTGTATTCTTTCAACTGTGAAAGTGGGGGATACCATGAATAGTTATGATATTAAACAGAGTGTAAACGATAGCTATTCCCTGCGCGGCAGGGTATTTCAGAAAATCAGGGAAGACATTTTAAGCGGTAAATATAAGGAACATGAAGAACTAAAAGAGGTTGCTATCGGAGCGGAGTTAGGCGTCAGCCGAACCCCGGTGAGAGAGGCTTTCAGACAGTTGGAATTAGAGGGATTAATTCAGATTATTCCGAATAAAGGCGCCTATGTAACGGGTATTACCGCAAAGGATGTCAAAGATATTTATATGATTCGTTCTCTGCTTGAGGGACTCTGTGCACGGATGGCGACAGAGAAGATTACAAAAGAACAGCTTGAGGAAATGGAAGAGAATATTTATCTTGCCGAATTTCATGCGGACAGAGGGCATATGGACCAGATGGCGGAATTGGACAACCGTTTTCATGATATTCTTTATGAGGCATGTGATTCCAAGATGTTAGAGCATTTATTAAAAGATTTCCACGGATACGTGCTTCGCGTAAGACAAAAGACGCTATCAACGAACACGCGCGGACGTGCCTCGAACGACGAACACAGACAGATTATGGAGGCAATTAAGGCAAAAAATGCTGAAAAAGCGGAAAAATTGGCAAATCAGCATATGATTAACGCCTATGATAATATGGTAAAAAACGGTCTGTATGAAATTTATGACAAAACGGAACAGGATTCATAAATTTTACTTAAAAAGAGCAGGAGGATGAGAAATGGATAAAATTAAGATGACAACACCGTTAGTAGAGATGGACGGGGATGAAATGACAAGAATTCTCTGGAAGATGATTAAGGAGGAACTCTTGCTTCCTTATATTGACTTGAAAACAGAGTATTATGACTTAGGACTCGAACATCGTAATGAGACAAATGATAAAGTGACGCTTGACAGCGCGGAGGCAACGAAAAAATATGGTGTTGCCGTAAAATGTGCGACGATTACGCCAAATGCGGCGCGAATGACGGAATATAACTTAAAAGAAATGTGGAAGAGTCCAAATGGTACGATTAGAGCGGCATTAGATGGAACGGTATTCCGTGCGCCGATTCTCATAAAAGGGATTATTCCTTATGTCGGGAACTGGAGCAAGCCCATTACCATAGCGCGTCATGCTTATGGAGACGTCTATAAGAATACGGAAATCAAGGTTCCGGGCAAAGGAAAAGCGGAGCTGGTGTATACAGCGGAGGATGGAACAGAAATTCGGGAACTGATACATAATTTTGACGGTGCAGGTATTATACAGGGTATCCACAATACGGAGAAATCCATTTCCAGCTTTGCCAGAGCATGTTTTGGCTATGCAATTGATACGAAACAGGATTTGTGGTTCGCTACAAAAGATACGATTTCCAAGAAATATGACCATACATTCAAAGATATTTTCCAACAGATTTATGATGCGGAATATAAGGAGCAGTTTGAGCAGGCTGGCATTGAGTATTTCTATACTTTGATTGATGATGCTGTAGCAAGGGTAATTCGTTCGGAAGGCGGTTTTATATGGGCATGTAAGAATTATGACGGAGATGTTATGTCAGATATGGTGGCTACTGCCTACGGAGACCTTTCCATGATGACCTCCGTACTGGTATCCCCTGCAGGTGTTTATGAGTATGAAGCCGCACATGGAACGGTACAGCGTCATTATTACAAGCACCTGAAAGGAGAAGAAACTTCGACGAATTCCATAGCGACAATCTTTGCATGGACAGGCGCGCTCCGTAAGAGAGGAGAGTTGGACGGAAATAAGGAATTGTCAGCATTTGCTGACAAGCTGGAAAAAGCATGTATCAAGACCGTTGAGGATGGGAAGATGACTAAGAGTCTGGCTTTGATTTCGGAGTGCCAGAATCCGGTAATTTTGAACAGCCTTGATTTTATTAAGGCAATTCGTGAGACATTGGAGGCAATACTTGCAGGAAAATAGGGTTAAATAACAGAGGCTAATATTTATGAGAGCAGAGATTCAGGAGAATCCCTGCTCTTTTGTGTTCAAAATAAACGCATCACTTGACAATGTTGCATATAAATCCGATAACCCCAATATTTGGTATTTATTGGAAGAATATAGTCAACATATTGTAGTATAAAAATAATCAAAAAAACGTTTGAAAAAGAGGCTCGTTTACTGTATAATAAAAACCACGAACATATTTCACACTCAGAAACGACATAACAAAAGGGATAACGGCATTAGGAATAACAGCACTAAAATCCCTGTAAGGAGGAGACTTGAGATGAAGACATTAAAGAAATGGATTACATTTATGCTTGCCGTAGGTCTGATTGTATCTGCGGTGAGGATAACAGCGGTGAAGGTATCGGCGAAGACAGTAGAGAACTCATGGCCACCTTCATCTTGTGATACTGAAGGTTACGAGGATGGCGATAAGTGGCATGTTACTGGCGGATGTTCAGGCGGCAGTGAATGGTACGTTTTTGAAGGCGGTCAATGGCATTTAAGAACGGAAGAAGATGAACTCAGAGATATTGCATCACGGGCGGCTGCGGAAGCAGACCAGGCTGCAGCAAGCAGCGAAGGTTTTTTAGATTCGGCAGATGTGTACAGAGCTGCCGAGAAAAATATGTCCGCAGGCGAGTACTATAACAACGTAGTAATCAGCACGCCCGGTATTGAGAATGCAGTGACCGTAGGACAAGGCGGAAATATTGTTGTAAACGGTGTAGTAACCAATATGACAGCAATGATTTCTAAAGTGACAAACCGCGCATATGTGGATTCCGTCCGCATTAGCCAGCCGGAAGGCAGACTTTTGAATGTTGTTGAGGTTTCATATCCCGGATTTGATGCAACCATTAATTTCTATATGCCGAGCGTTACTGCTGAAATGGATGTTGTAGCATTGCAGTACAGCGAAGGCGCATGGGTAGATGTGGATGTAGCGGAAGTTAGGGAAGACCATGTAGTTTTAAATATGAAAAAAAGCGGTATCGTAGCTTTTGTTGCAAAATAAATGATACATAATAGTAAAAAAATAATATGAGTGTGGGAAAACCATTGCCGGTTCAGCCGTTTGGCGGCGGCAATGGTTTAATTTGTTATTCTGACAATTCCTCCCACTTTTCATATAAATCGTTCAGCCTGTTCTCATTTTCTTCTTTTTTCTTTGATAATTCCTGTAATTTTGCGACATCCGTGCAGACATCCGGAGCCGCCATCATTTCTTCGAGGTCTTTATTTTCGTTTTCTAAAGAGGCAATCATTTCTTCACATTTTTTTAATTCGTTCTCTTTTTTTCGTTTCGCAGCCTGTTCCTCTTTCCGGTTTTTCCAGTCCTGCTTTGCGGCAGAGGAGATTTCTGCGGAAGTTTCCGTAGAAGATGATGCGCCCCCTGCAGGAACCTTGGCGTTTGCAAGGGAAGATGAGGTCTGCCCGGCCTTTTTTTCAAGATAATATTCATAATCACCCAGATATTCTGTTAGCGGCCGGT
>CAMWMM010000426.1 GCA_947175285.1 uncultured Lachnospiraceae bacterium | reverse complement strand
AATAGAACTGATAATCCTCTTTGTTCAGATGCAGTTCTTCCATTCTTTTCTCAAGCGTTGCCAAATCGTCCTCTCTCTGGCTGCCGCCGATAATCTCACCGATACCCGGAACAAGACAGTCCATAGCCGCTACGGTTTTTCCGTCTTCGTTTAATTTCATGTAAAACGCTTTGATTTCTTTCGGATAATCCGTCACGAATACCGGGCGTTTAAATTCTTTTTCCGTCAGATAACGCTCATGCTCTGTCTGCAAGTCGCATCCCCACGAAACTTTATATTCAAATTCATCATTATGTTTTTCGAGTATATTAATCGCTTCCGTATAGGTAACGTGTCCGAAATCGGAATTGAGCACATGCTGTAAGCGTTCTATCAGTCCCTTGTCCACGAACTGGTTAAAGAAATTCATCTCCTCCGGCGCATTTTCCAAAACATAACGGATAATATGCTTTAACATCGCCTCTGCAAGCATCATATCATCTGTCAGGTCGGCAAAAGCGATTTCCGGCTCAATCATCCAGAATTCCGCAGCATGTCTTGTCGTATTGGAATTTTCCGCACGGAAAGTCGGTCCGAACGTATAAACATTTTTAAATGCAAATGCATACGTCTCCACATTCAACTGTCCGCTGACGGTTAAGCTCGTCGGTTTTCCGAAGAAATCCTGGCTGTAATCAACGCTGCCGTCCTCCGTTCTCGGAATATTATCCAAATCAAGCGTTGTCACCTGAAACATTTCTCCTGCACCCTCACAGTCACTGCTTGTAATAAGCGGCGTATGCACATAGACAAATCCTCTCTCCTGAAAAAAGGTATGAATGGCGTACGCAATCAGGGAACGCACACGGAAAGTCGCCTGAAACGTATTGGTTCTCGGTCTTAAATGAGAAATCGTTCTCAGATATTCAAACGTATGGCGTTTTTTCTGTAATGGATAATCCGCCGTAGAAGCGCCCTCAATCATAATCTCTTCCGCCTGCATCTCAAAAGGCTGTTTTGCCTGAGGCGTTGCTACAATTTTTCCCCGTGCCACGATTGCGGAACCGACATTCAGCTTGGAAATTGTCTCAAAGTTCGCAAGGCTGTCACTGTACACAATCTGCAATGTTTCAAAAAAAGTACCGTCATTTACTACAATAAAGCCAAACGTTTTGGAATCCCTGATACTTCTGACCCATCCGCCGATTGTCACTTCTTTCTCCATATAATTATCTCTGTTACGATATAACTCCCTGATATCTGTCAAGTCCATTTGAAAACCTCACCTTTCCTTATTCAAAATTCATAATTTATATAAATCTCCGCATTCTCTTCCAGAAAATCCAATACCTTGTCCGCCAGCAAATTTTCGTAAAAAAATTCTTCTCCTAACTCTTCCACGGAGGCATCTCCAAAAGCCTCTGCCTGTTCCTCCATCGCCTGTGCAATTTCCTCATCCGCCAGCTTTATGCCCTCGGCATCGGCTATTGCCTGAAGCATTATATATCTCTGCGCCATTTGGGTTGCAACTTCTTTAAATGCCTGCATATATTCTTCCATGTTCATACCGTAATATGTCTGCATATAGGTATTCAAATCCGTACCGTAAGAGGCTAACTGTGTTGTCATATCCTCAATCTGCATATTGCAGTAGCGTTCCACCATTTTTTCCGGCGGTTCTTTAAAAATACAGTTTGCCGTAACCGCCTGCACGATAGTGCTTGTAATTTCTCTCTCGTTTGCACTCACCGCATCTTCATAATACATATTATATGAATAATCTTTAAATTCTTCTACCGTACCAAAGTCTGACTGTACCACTTCATTAATAAATTCTGCTGTCAGCTCCGAAATAAAGATACCGTTAATCGTCACTTCAAACGTAACTTCCGCGCCCGCCATTTCCTCACTTTTATAATCAGCCGGGAAAGTCAAATCCAGCATAACGGTCTCTCCGACTTCTTTTCCGATTAATCCGTCTTCAAACCCCGGTATAAAAGCGCCGGAACCAATCATCAAATTCTGGTCTGTTGCTGTGCCTCCGTCAAAAGCAACACCGTCCCGGTAGCCGGCATAATCAATATTTACCATATCGCCCTCTTCCACAACGGTTCTGTCTGTTACTTCCGCTAAATTCGTATTTATGGAATGCAGATAGACCAAATCATCATCCGCATTCTTCCTCGCCACGGTTTCAGGATCGTTTACCGTTACTTCAATCCCCTTATAATTTCCAAGTTCCACATAATCGGAAGCGGTTATTTCCCTTAAATATTCCGCTTCTTTCCCACAGGCGGATAAACTGCCTGCAATCAATATCACTGCCGTAAGCAGCGCCACTTTCTTTTTCATTATAATCATAATCCTCCATTCCTGCCACAACCTGCGAGTTTGGGCAAAGGCGTTATCAACGCCTGCACAAACTTGCGTGTGAAAATTTATTTTCACACTTTTCACATTATACTAAAATATATCATAGTTTCTTTTCAAAATCCATAAGAAATCTTGCCTAATATGAAAATCAATGCTAAAATATTTGTTACGAAAGTAAGTTAAAAAGAAAATTCCGGAGGTATTCTCATGAGTACGTTAGCAATTGTATTATTGTGCATTTTAGCCGTTCTTATTATCGCTGTAGTGGCATTGTACTTTTTAGGACGAAATATGCAGAAAAAACAGGAAGCGCAGCAGGCACAAATTGATGCTATGAAGCAAACCGTTTCCATGTTGATTATTGATAAAAAACGGATGAAGCTAAAGGATTCCGGTCTGCCGCAAATGGTGATTGACCAGACTCCCAAATTTTTAAGAGGTTCCAAGCTTCCTGTGGTAAAAGCCAAAGTCGGACCCCAGATTATGACCTTAATCTCCGATGAAAAGATTTTTGATTCCATTCCTGTAAAAAAAGAAGTAAAAGCCGTTGTCAGCGGTATTTATATTACTGATGTAAAAGGACTTCACGGCAAACAGGCTCCGGTAGAAGTCAAGAAAAAAGGCTTTTTCAAACGTGCTCTCGAAAAAGCGCAGGAAAAAGCCGGTGCAACACCTATCAAATAATAAAATAATATTTATTATTTTTACTTGGATTGAACTTCTATGAGTATCTTGCAGTCGGCAAGGTACTCATTATTTTCTTCCAACGTGTACTCTATATCAAGTCTCATTTTATCCGCTTCGTTTTCCATCCGGAATTTTTTCGTATCAATGCCGAGAGTCAGCTTTCCGTATGGCATGTGATAATCCGCCATATGCTTTTTATTTTCCTCAAACATCATACAGACACTGAGCGGACCGCTTCTTCTAAGTTCCAGAAAATGTTCCCCGAATTTCAATTTATTCATAACAGGCTTTTGCAGTCCGTCTATGACTTCTTCGTATATCACATAATGTTTTCCGTTTTTTTCATAATACGTTCCGGGCACGGACGACTCAATATTATCTGCTGCCTCATCCCCGCTAAACTGCAATCCCCGCAGAGATATCCATACATCTTTTGTCATTTTAAAATTCCTCTATATGAATCGTTTTGGCGGAAAGAATACCATACGGAATAATGGAGTTGGCAAATTTTTGGAATTTATCCGCCGCATCACTGACAAAGAAACGGTATAATTCCGTTCCGAGTTCCGGTCTTTTTTCGCTCTCCATGCCTTCTCTTTCCAGCAATGCCTTTAGCGCCTGTGCCGTCTCATACGCCGGATTGACTAAAGTTACCTTATCGCCCATAATCTTTCCGACCGTGGAACGGATTAACGGATAATGAGTACAGCCGAGAATCAGCGTATCAATATCAATGTCAATTAACTCTGTCAGATATCTTCTTGCTATTTCATCTGTCACAGGGTCTTCCCATAAACCCTCTTCTACAAGCGGTACAAACAGCGGACAGGCTTTTCCGATAACACTGACATCCGTGTCATGTTCTTCTATGTATCTCTTATAAATCCCGCTTTTAATGGTCGCCTCTGTTGCAATGACTCCTATTTTGCCATTATGGGTTGCTTCCATGGCTGTTTTTGCACCGGGTCTTACCACATCAATAATCGGCAGTTCCACTTCCTCCTCGAGTGCGTCTAACGCACAGGCGCTTGCCGAGTTACAGGCAATTACAATCGCCTTAACGTGCTGCGACTGCAAAAATCTGGCAATCTGCCTGGAATATCTGGTAATGGTTTCTGGTGATTTGCTGCCGTAGGGAACTCTCGCCGTATCGCCAAAATAGACAATCCTTTCATTCGGTAACTGCCGCATAATCTCTCTTGCTACCGTAAGACCGCCGACACCTGAATCAAAAACACCAATCGGCGCATTGCAAAGTGACTCTTTATCTTTCATTTCAAACTCCTTTTATAACTGCTTATGCTGCTTTATCCATTCTAACAGCCTGCTTGTTACGATAATCTGTTCTTCATCTGCCCATAAAAGCTGACGGCACATGTCATCCTGGAACATTCCCTCTTCTTCCATCTCATACATAATATCATAAGTATCCTGCGGGAAACACAGCTCCGGATAAAGAACGCCCCACCATACAAACGCAAATGCTCCTGCCGCAAGACCTGTCAACATCTTTCTTAATTTGGGAAATATATTTTTTTTCATTTTCTTCACTCCTTATCACCGAAATATTTTCCGAAGCGGAATGCTTTCCGGAGCGGAAT
>CAMWMM010000425.1 GCA_947175285.1 uncultured Lachnospiraceae bacterium | reverse complement strand
GCGTATGCTGGATGAAATCGAAGAGGGATGCGCGAAAATAAAAGAAGCGGAAGAATACCGTGAACTGGTAAAAAAGGATTTAAGCCGTCTGGAGGGAGAAAAACACGCGTATCTCTATCGTAAAAATGAACTGATGGGCGCAATTGCGGATACAAAAGGAATGGCAATTATCTGCATAACGGCGCTTGGATTATGTTTTACGCTGCTGTTAGTTTTACAGTTTTTGTTAGAGATGGATACAAAAGTGGGATATCTGTTGACAGCCGGTGTAGCCGCATTGGCAATAACGCTTATCTATGTCAAACATATGGAAGCGAAGCGCGATTTAAAGAGAGTCGAGCTGAGTATTAACAAAATCATTCTTTTACAGAATAAAGTGAAGATACGTTATGTAAACAATAAAAATCTGTTAGACTATTTATATTTAAAATATGATGTCTCAAGCGCGGAAGAATTAGAAAAGGCATGGAATTTATATTTTCAGGAAAAAGAGGAGCGGGAAAAATGCAAGCGCGCCGAATTGGATTTGGATTATAATCAGCAGGAGCTTTTAAGAATTTTAAGAAGATATCAAATACAGGATCCTGCGATTTGGCTGCATCAGACAGAGGCTATTTTAGACCATAAAGAGATGGTTGAAATCCGGCACGGTCTGATTATCAGAAGACAGTCTTTACGGCGCAGAATGGATTATAACAAAGAAGTTGTAGCGAAAAACTCACAGAAAGATATTATGGATTTGGTACACCGTTATCCGAAATATGCAAAGGAAATTATAGCAGCAGTTGAAAAGTATGAGAAAAATATGTAAAATAAAATAGCACAGAAAGAAAAATGTGAGATGGAGGATGACAATGCAGAAATTAGAACAGCTTTATGAGGGAAAGGCAAAGAAAGTATTTAAAACGGAAGATGTTGATGTTTTAATCGTGGATTACAAAGACGATGCAACGGCATTTAACGGCGAGAAGAAAGGTACGATTGTCGGAAAAGGCGTTATCAATAACAAAATGACGAACCACGTTTTTAAACTTCTGGAAAAAGAGGGCGTTCCGACACATTTCATTGAAGAATTGAGCGACAGGGAAACAGCAGTCAAGAAAGTGGAAATTGTACCGCTTGAGGTTATTATCCGTAATGTGGCAGCAGGCAGTTTTTCCAAGAGACTGGGTGTGCCGGAGGGTACGCCGTTTGACGAGCCGACCATTGAGTTCAGTTATAAAAATGATGAACTTGGCGACCCGCTTATCAACAGCTATTTTGCAGTGGCAATGAAGCTTTGCACATGGGAAGAAATTGAAACCATTAAAAAATATGCTTTTAAAGTCAATGAGGTATTGAAGAAATACTTTTTACAGGCAGATATTAAGCTGATTGATTTTAAGATAGAGTTTGGACGTTATCACGGTCAGATTATTCTTGCAGATGAGACAAGCCCTGATACCTGCAGATTGTGGGATGTCCATACGAATGAAAAACTGGACAAAGACCGTTTCCGCAGAGATTTGGGAAATGTGGAAGAGGCATATAACGAAGTATTTAAGAGACTCGGATTATAGGGTGAAAAGTTCATTCCGATTGGAGACTAACATGAAAAATCATATGGAGAAAACAGACAAACTAAGGGAAGAGTGTGGTGTTTTTGGTATCTATGATTTTGATGGAAATGATGTGGCATCCACGATTTATTATGGATTGTTTGCCCTACAGCACAGAGGACAGGAAAGCTGCGGTATTGCCGTCAGCGATACGAACGGTCCGAAAGGAAAAGTCTTAAGTGCAAAAGAGATGGGGCTTTTAAATGAAAATTTCACGCCGGACACATTGGAAAAACTCAAAGGTGATATCGGCGTGGGTCATGTCAGATATTCAACAGCAGGCAGCAGCACAAGGGAAAATGCGCAGCCGCTTGTGTTAAACTATGTAAAAGGTACATTGGGACTGGCGCATAACGGTAACTTAATCAATGCGCCGGGACTTCGGCATGAACTGGAATATTCGGGAGCAATTTTTCAGACAACGATTGATTCCGAAGTCATTGCTTATCTTGTTGCAAGAGAACGCTTAAACTGCGGTACTGTGGAAGAGGCCGTAGGGCGGGCGATGTTAAAAATCAAAGGAGCGTATTCCCTGATTATCATGTCACCCCGTAAATTAATCGGAGCAAGAGACCCGTATGGGTTCAGACCTCTTTGCATCGGTAAAAGGGAGAATGCTTATATCCTTGCCTCCGAAACATGTGCGTTAGATACGATAGGAGCCGAATTTGTCAGAGATGTGGAGCCGGGAGAAATCGTAACCATTTCCCCTGATAAAGGTATCGAGTCGGATAAGAGGCTTTGCATTGCAAAGGAGAAACATGCAAGATGTGTCTTTGAATATATTTATTTCGCAAGACCGGACAGTCATATTGACGGCGTAAGCGTTTATGATTCCCGTATTCTTGCAGGAAAGTATCTTGCAATAGACTCTCCTATAGAGGCAGACTTGGTTGTGGGAGTTCCGGAATCCGGAAACTGTGCGGCACTCGGCTATTCCATGCAATCGGGAATTCCTTATGGGCAGGCATTTGTGAAGAATGCTTATGTAGGGAGAACCTTTATCAAACCGAAGCAGAAAAACCGGGAAAGCAGTGTGCAGGTAAAGCTGAATCCTATTAAAGAAGCAGTAAGAGGAAAGCGGATTATCATGATAGATGATTCGATTGTGCGCGGAACGACTTCCGACAGAATTGTGAGGATGCTTCGTGAAGCGGGAGCTGCCGAAGTGCATATGCGGGTAAGTTCTCCTCCGTTTTTATGGCCCTGCTATTTTGGCACGGATGTACCCGCAAGAGAGCAGTTGATTGCCTATAACCGTTCCGTAGAGGATATCTGCAATATTATCGGTGCGGATTCTCTTGCGTATCTGCGGATGGAGCGGTTAGATGAGATTGCAGGACATCTTGGTATATGTAAAGGGTGCTTTACAGGAGATTATCCTATGGAACCACCAAAGGATGACATCAGGGGAGAGTTTGAGGAATAATTATATAAGATAATAAAAGGGAGATAGTCTATGAGTACAGACAGATATGTAAGTCCGTTATCGGAGCGGTATGCAAGTAAGGAAATGCAGTATATTTTTTCGCCGGATATGAAGTTTCGGACATGGCGTAAACTCTGGATTGCATTAGCGGAGACAGAGATGGAACTTGGCTTAAGTCAGGACGGAAAGCCTGTTATTACACAGGAACAGATTGACGAGTTAAAGAGCCACGCCGAAGATATCAATTATGATGTGGCGAAAGCGAGGGAAAAAGAAGTGCGCCATGATGTCATGAGCCATGTCTATGCATACGGACAGCAATGCCCGAAAGCGGCAGGCATCATCCACTTGGGTGCGACATCCTGCTATGTTGGTGATAATACGGATATTATTGTTATGACACAGGCATTAAAACTGGTAAAAAAGAAACTGGTGAATGTCATTGCCGAACTGGCAAAATTTGCGGAAGAATATAAAGCGCTGCCGACACTTGCCTTTACACATTTTCAACCGGCACAGCCGACAACCGTAGGCAAAAGAGCAACCCTTTGGGCACAGGAGTTCTGTCTCGATTTGGAAGACTTGGACTATGTACTTTCTACTATGAAGTTATTAGGTTCCAAAGGGACGACCGGCACACAGGCGTCTTTTCTGGAATTATTTGACGGCGATCAGGAGACGATTGATAAAATCGACCCGATGATTGCAAAGAAAATGGGATTTGAGAAATGCTATCCGGTATCAGGTCAGACCTATTCCCGGAAAGTCGATACAAGAGTCTGCAATGTTTTGGCAGGCATTGCGGCATCAGCGCACAAGATGTCCAATGACATCCGCCTGTTACAGCACTTAAAAGAAGTCGAAGAGCCGTTTGAAAAGAGCCAGATTGGTTCTTCCGCTATGGCATATAAGAGAAACCCGATGAGAAGTGAAAGAATCGCATCTCTTTCCCGTTTTGTTATGGTAGATGCACTTAATCCGGCAATTACCTCTGCAACACAATGGTTTGAGAGAACGCTTGATGATTCTGCCAATAAGAGACTTTCCATTCCGGAAGCGTTTCTTGCCATTGACGGTATTCTGGATTTATGTCTGAACGTAGTGGATGGTCTGGTTGTATACGATAAAGTCATTACGAAACGGCTGATGAGTGAACTGCCGTTTATGGCAACGGAGAATATCATGATGGATGCTGTTAAGGCAGGCGGAAACCGTCAGGAACTGCATGAGAAAATCCGTGAGCTTTCTATGGAGGCAGGCGCTAATGTCAAGAGAGAAGGTAAAGACAACAACTTACTGGAACTGATTGCAAAGGATCCTGCTTTCCCGATGAGCCTGGAAGAATTACAGGAGACAATGGAGCCGTCCAAATATGTCGGACGCGCGCCCTTACAGGTGGAGAAATTCATCGCAGAGGTTGTTAATCCGATTTTAGAAGAAAACAAGGAACTGCTTGGAGTGAAAGCGGAGATAAGCGTGTAGAGAGGTTTTGTAAAAAGCGTATGGTAGTTTTGGTTGTAATTTTCAATGGATATGATAAAATAAAATCAGAGAAACGGATATACTAAACCAAGGAGGTGTGTGTATGGCAACGTCTTCCATTACAAAATCATTTGT
>CAMWMM010000424.1 GCA_947175285.1 uncultured Lachnospiraceae bacterium | reverse complement strand
ATTAAATATTTATGCATATAGGGGATATTTTGGGATATTTTGTATCCTCACATATTTGCGTTGCATTACAAAAATATCCTGTGAAGTTGTTTTTATAGTTTTTTCGCATGTTAAAGAAAGGGGCAATAAAGACATGGGTAACAAAATAGACATGGTCTATAAAGGGATTAATATATTAAAAAATTTACCAAAACCGGCTACAGAATATTTCAATTCAAGCCGATTTTTTTACGTATACTTCAAAGAATAGGGGGTGTTGGAAAACAAAGTATTAGGAAACAGAATACATTCGGAAAAAATGATATAACATAGCCGATGCAATTAGGGATTCGGTTGACAAAGTATGACATTGCGAAACAGATTGGCATGAATTTATACATGTCAATCTGTCAGAAACTGTAGATTGAAAGTGTGATGCATCATAAAGCATGATGGTGCCATAACGGTATGCAACACATAACATCACCGTATGCAACACAAAGCTATCACCTCAACAAAATACAGTAAAATTAACATGACAAACCAAGTAGGTTTGTCAACTTGACCCAGTTTTGTACATATATATAATACCTAAAGGGACGGTGAAAAAGCAACCAGAAAATATTAAATTTAATACAAGGGGGTAATACAAGAGTAGCAACACAGTGCGACAGGCAGTCATGGGAAAACGAATAATAGTCAGTTTATATGACCATAGACATCTAAGTAGAAACAAGCATAGTAACAAAAAGCTATGCATGTTTTTCTTTATTTAGATAGTGTATATCTGTTATAAGCATGAGTATACGGCATTAAAGAATATGTAAAATAAATATTTAAAAAGTGGTTGACTTTCCATATTTTCGAAGATACACTCAACCTCCAAATTTAAAAAGAAAGGAGGGATAACATGAGCATGGAAGAACTAAAAGAAAGCATTGTGGAGCAGATACTTGACGCGATCAACATCACTCATCTTTTGACTGAAGAACTAACTTCCAATGAGGATGATAGTCATATCATAAGGAGTGTAGGCATCATAGGAAAGATTCTGGATGGGGCATTGGAGAACCTAAAACAACTTGATGTTTAAAAGTAATCTCCATTGCGGAAACAATCAGCAGTCATTTTTAATGCTTTAATCTGTTTAGGGGTCAGACCGTCCAGAGACAAGGTATCATTGGAATCTGTATTGATATCAAGTAGATAGTCAACTGATACCTTATAATGGGCGGCGAGTTTAACAAGAACAGACAGTGATGGTAGGCGAGTACCACTTTCATACAATCCAACCATACTGACCGAAACTCCAATCAATTCAGCGACTTGACTTCTTGATAGGTTATTGTTAATACGTGCAGCTTTTAGTTTACTTCCAAGATTTTCAAACATAATGCGAATACCTCCATAAATCAAGCTTATACGTTCTTATACTTCAATGGGTTTACAAATGCTACAATAAGCAGTATAATGAGACGTATAAAGAAAAATAATGCATCAAACAGACAATGGGGGAAAAGGAAACAAGCGAGACAAAAAGAGAGAGGGGCGAGGGATTAATCAAAAGTATTATCATTAAAAAGGGCGATAAGGGGGGCGGTTACATATTTAACGCGTACTCTTTATGCATATAGGGAACAAAAGGAATACTTTTGAGCCCTTATAATACAAATTACTACAGAAAAGGAGAAGATTGACATGAAAAAGAAAGTAATGGTAGCAGTATTAATGATGAGCATGGTAATGGGAAGCAGTCTGACAGTTTGTGCGGCGCCAGAAATCATGACGGATGGGGAGGTGTTTGACGCGGAGTTTTATGCGGAGATGTATCCTGATGTAGTGGCAGTGCTTGGGACGGATACAGATGCATTGTACCAACATTATGTGATGTTTGGAAAGACGGAAGGCAGACTGCCATACAATGTAGAGATACCACTTCCAGCCGAGATGACAATCCATACGTCAGAGACAACAGCGCAGGAGGCAGCCACCCAAGCCGAACAGCCATTACATGCCGACCAAGTAATTAATCCATTAACAGGTGAGCCATATAAACCAGGAGACCCAGTACCCGGTGGTGGAACATTTTTTGGGGAGATAACAACAGATGAAAATGGGAATAGAGTATCTCCAAACGGAAGTGTATTCCACTGGTAAATAAGTAAAATCTAATTTATCAACAAAAGCATAGAAGCAAACCAAAAAGGCACTGTTCACCAGTGCCTTTTCCTTTTCTCATACCCACCCATATCAACCTATTCAACATTCTTTATGCATACTCCACAATATACAAAAGCTAATCTCCTTGCATATCGTCAATGGAATCAAAACGTGCATAGCGTTAAGATAATTATAGTTAAAATAAAATAAAAGAAAGGAACATAAAAAAATGAATGTATATGCAGGAGAATTTGTAATAAGCCATGGAGTAATTTTAGATAGGTTGTTCATAAATGAAAATGAGGTAATAGGGTGTATGATATTTATGCCAGAGGAAAAAGAATATTTTATAGATAAAAAGGGATTCGAGTTAATAAAAAATAAGACGGGATTGAGAATTGAGACAGACGGCGAGTATATACAATGTGTTTATGCGGATATCAATGAGCCAGAGATATTTGAGAGAGCGGAAGAGAATAATCCATTTGAGAAATTTCCAGAAACGATTGCTAATGAAGATGAATGGATAAAAGAATATATAAGGCTAAACAAGTTAGACAAGCTAAATAGAAAACAGACAACTAAAATAGTAAATAAGGCAGTCAGTTCAAAATGAAAAACAAGGTAGGCGTAAAGCCTACCTTTATTTTTGCGATCAAGATTGTTTATGTGGAAAATTATGGGGTAGGGGGATAACGGATTCTGGGGTATGGATAATGTAGGAATGGTATTGAGAGAGTCCAGAATAGACCACAATGAATGGAACAAATTTAGATAGGGAATGTATAGGGTAATCAACAAAATTGGATACAGAAAGAAATTACGGAATACAAGAAAAAACAGAGAACACATCTTTGGCACTCTTTTCAATCAGACCTCTTTATAAAAGACAACAAACATCTTCATGCATGTATAAAATCAATCATTTCAACTTTGTGGCATACTCCATAAATATGATGTTTCATTTCCTTGCACTATCATGTCTTTTAATTCAAATATATACGCGGTAGAGTATAGATGTAAGTTAAATAAAGTTAGTGTTAAGGCACGGAAAGAAAGAGGTAAAGCGTTATGTGTATGTATCTTGTTGATGGAATGTATTTGGGAAATCGTCTTATTGGTTATGAAGTTTATGAGTCAAAGAGTAAAGGCATGGTTGGAATGACCGAGAAACAAATCATGAATAAGCTTAAGGCAGGAGAAAGGGTGTATGGCTTCATCATTGGTGAGACAGACGGAAAAGAAGAGTTGATGCTTGATAAGGAAAACTTCAATATGACCAATCTTCAGATTAAGAGCGGCGTGAATAGTTTATCATGGTACAATGAGGATAGCGGCACTGATATGAACATAGCCTTAATCGTTGTATCTGTAAGTGGTGATAAGAAAAAAGTTTATGAGACAGTGAACGCCAGACATGCTAGGGTAGAGTACAGCGAAGAAAAGATAAAAATGTTATTAGAGTTAGGCGTTCCAGTCGCAGGGGTAAAGCTTGAAAAGAATAAACTTACAGTGTGTGAGGGTGTCGAGATCATCAGCGAGAATAAAGAAACGAAAGAGGGCGCATGAGCGTCCTCTATTGAAAAATAAAACATTATTATCAACAGAATTGTAACAAGAAACTGCCAGCATAGGCAGTTTTTTTGTTACCCTAAAAATACAAGGCATAAGCTAATTTTAATACATATACATGATAGATATGAGAAATAAAAAATTAAATAAACAGGAGGGATAGACATGAGAAAATGTACTGTAATGCACGGAATAGAGATACAAGACAATGAAAACAAATTAATGAAAAAGTTGACCGTCCAAGCAGTCTTAACGGAAAGTAGAAAAGGCAGTGATGAGGAAATAAGGAAAATACAAGAAAGTTTAATTGACATGGTGACAGATTATATGAATGGTATTGAATAAGTGGGGCGGTGAGAGAATGTCATTAAAAAATGTAAAAGTAGTCCCAAAGTTTACACGTGCGAACGTGGTAGATTTTGGGGCGGTGTTCCCGAATGGGGAAACGCAGCTAATCGCGCGGATTGTGTACCCGTTGGACGGACAGATAGGGGACTCGGTGGAGGCTAACAAGGCAATCGTAGAGGTACTTAGTAAACGGATAAAAAAATCCGTGCCATAGATTCAAAAAAGTAACCCGTACAAAATGTACGGGTTATTTTTTTGATTTCATCAATAACTAAACTGTACATACATGAAGTAAATTTCAACCTTTATGATAAGTACAAAAATGTTTATGCAGTCAACCTATCAATAATGAGACATAGGAAACCTTAAAAAATATATTAGGCAAAAACTTCAAAGTCTATACAAAAAATATAAATCCTAAATTTTAAATGAATGTATGGCTAAAAAATCATTTTTATTAAAAGAAAACTCCTAGGTCAATTAAAAAAATATGAGAAAGTAAATCGGTAAAAATATATAAACATATTAAAATTAAGTAAAATTAAGAATATTATTTTATATTAAATTTTTAATGTGCCAAATAATATAA
>CAMWMM010000423.1 GCA_947175285.1 uncultured Lachnospiraceae bacterium | reverse complement strand
GTTGGATATTCTGATGGGATAGTTCATTATATTAGAGAAAGTATGATTGAGAATATGCCGGAGGAAGGGTTATGACAGACGCAGGGAAAATAATGACTATTTATGAAAAAGCTGATGATTTAATGTATAATCATGGTTTACTAAAGCTTCTCCAGAAATATGGAGATGTACATATTGTTGGCAGTTATAGAATGGGAATCATGACATGGAATGATATAGATTTTTATATGGATAAATCCGGTCTGAATACACAAAATTACTATAGTTTAACATCAGATATTGTAAAAGAAATGATGCCAAGCTGTTTTAACGGAGAAATAAATATAAAAAATGGAATGGCGTTTTTGGGCTTTGAAACAAAAATATCAGAGGAGCGTTGGAATATAGATATTTGGTGGAAGGATAAAGCAGAAATTGATAATTCATTAGCATATGCCAATGATATTCTTCAGTTAATACAAAAAAGACCTGAATTAAAAGAAGCTGTTATGAAGATAAAGCAAGAATTAATTATGCGAGGTCTTTATGGATTCGATAAAGGCAAAAAGCATTATCACAGCAAGGAAATATATGATGCTGTATTTAATGAGGGGATTGTTACTACAGAACAGTTTCTGCATTCCGACAGGTCGGAAAGTGGGGAGTAAGAACATAATTTGAGGATAGGAGAGTAATTCGATATATGACATTCATTAAATTTAAAACCGGTTTAATTATTTTATTGTTGCTGATTATGCTTTCCGGATGTGGCAGTAATGACAATCAATATGCGGATAATTCGCAGTCATTTGTTACGGAGCAGCCTGATATAGAGGATGAAAAACCAATAATCAGCAGGACAAGAAGTATTAGTGAGAATATGGATGATTACTTTGAAAAAGTAAATACGGAGTCAAAGTCAGAGATTAAGGATATTCTGGATAATGAGAACGAGTTCTTGGTTTCTGATGAATGGGACATGCGGATTATATATATTTATCTGCTCTCGGATAAAGGATATGAGAAGTACATATTTTCCGTAAATTATTCGGAACAGGAAAGCGTAAACATTCAGTTACAGGACAATATAACAGAGATGTATGTTTTGTGTCCGGAGTATACGAATGTGGAAGTATTAACAAAATCTGATTCATCGGCGGCAGAGGAGCATAGTTTATATGTGGTTGACAAAGAAGAAAACGCAGGTGAAGTGGGTGGGAATTTACGCTATCGAGTCTTCGGCATTGATGTTTCTGAAAGTGAAAATATTGAGTTTGAACTTTGTGATGCACTTGAATCGGATGATTATATGACATATGGTGGTTTTGAAATTAAATTTGAAAACTTGCAAAAAGAATTGATTTAACATATGCAAATTTGGAGGGATTGCTAGGTGTATTATCATGCTTCATCTATAAAGGGAATTAAGATACTGGAGCCGCGAATTTCAAATCATGGAGTGCCTTTAATTTACTTTTCAACAAAACGGGAAAATGTATTGGTATATCTTAGTAATGCTGTTGAGAAGTATTGTAAAGAAACAGGATTTCATTTCTCCGGGAAATGGACTAAATGGGGATCTTACGGATTTAATAAAGACGGCACACAGCGTATAGAGGAATATTATCCCAATGCACTGATAGATACATATAAAGGTGTGTCGGGATATATCTATGCAGTTCAAGAGATAACAGTTTTAGATTTTCAATTACAAATACCTGATGCGGCTGCATCTAGTGAGCCAACTCCTGTAAAATATTGTGAGTTTGTTCCCGATGCTTATGAGGCGATTCTTGCGGCGGAAAAAGAAGGACTTATTACAATTCGGCGATATGAGGACAGCAGCAAAGCACAGTTGGAGTGGATTGAAAGAACAATTCAAGAAGAATATAAAGCGGCGGTAAATCAGCCTGAATACCGACATTTTATTGAGGGTAAGTTTCCTTTTGTAAAAAAATCATAGGAGGAGAGTTTATTGTATGGAACTCATTGATATTTATGATAATTTAGGGCAAAAAAGCGGCAAAAGTGAAGAGAAAGACGAAGCACATAGAAAAGCGCTTCTCCATAGAGGTATTTGTGTGTGGATTATGAATTCCAAGCGGGAAATATTGCTGCAAACGCGGAGCAGTCATGTCATGTTTCCTGATATGTTGGATATTTCTTTTTCAGGGCATATTCAGGCTGGCGAAACTCCTTTAGAAGCCGCTAGGAGGGAAGGTCGTGAAGAACTCGGCATAAATATAGATGCGTCTAAACTTCAATATCTGTTTTCCTGCCGCGAGTATGGCGGGATGGACGGATATTTTGAGAATGAAATTGACGATGTGTTTCTTTACAGGGCAGATATTCCTATAGATGAGTATTCGTTCTGCGATAATGAAGTAAAGGAAGTAAGATATATTCCGCTTGATGAATTTAAAATGATGGTAGAGTCAGGTTCGCCCATGCTTTTGCCTTATGAGACACACTATCGCTTTTTGTTAATTGCTTTAAACAGCCGCCTAATGCAGGAGATGCCCGCTTTTTTAGGGTGGTAATATTCGGGTTAGGAGCCGACAGCGGAATGGAAACGACAGATAAAAGAAAGGATTGAAAAAATGCGCGATAGGAAGATGGAGAGAGTAATAGCCTTATTGGGAATTGCGACGGCACTTATGTTACTTGTAGGATGTGAAGGGCAGGGAATGCAGAAACGGGTGGAGCAGGAAGAGGCGGATATCGCTTCACAAGTACAGCAGAATGTGGAAGAGGAAGCTTTATCGGATGAGACATCCCCGGAACAGTCGGAAAAATCGGAAGAGTCAGAGCAGCCGGAGCAAACAGAGGAGATTTCCGATGATAAGGTGCAGGGCAAATTGGATGAGGAAAGAATCATAGAGGAACAGTCTTTCCAGATAGAGCTAAATGACTGGGGAGAAGTGGGGTTTGTGTCATACGAGCCTGATTCTTCGGAAGGACACTCGCATGATGATGTAACTTTCTATCTGTTAAAAGATGATGAAATCCTGTATCAGTTTCCGTATATCGGAGAAGAGCATAGAAGTGGTTATGGGCTTTATTGGGACGTGAAGTTTGTCATGTTCATGGATACGAATGCAGATGGGAAAGAGGATATAGTTATAGGACCGGAATATATGACGGGTGCCGGACCGCAGGGTGCGATACCGCATGTCAGAGTTCGGATTTATGAAGATTATGGAGACTATTTTACTTATAACGGGGAACTCAGTGATGAGATTAATCACAATCTTCCATGGGAAAGCAATGTGCTGGCGAAAGATGTCAAACGACTGATACAACTGACAAATGGAAATGAACCGCTTACAAATTATGAAAGCTATACGGGAAAATGGACTGAAAGTCCCGGATATGTTGCGGCATATGAGAATCCTTGGCCGGATAGTGGAAACGAGCTGACATGCAGTATCAGCAATGGCAATGAATTTTATGGAACTCTTTTTATAGAGCAGGAAATGACAGAGCGGATTGCATATGTAGAAGATATTGTCGGCACGATTCAGAATGGAGAATTGTTCTTTGACTTTACAGACGATGGCTGGGGCGGTTCGGGAACGCTTCATATTACGTTTCTGCCCAATCAGATCAATGTGGAAGTCCTGAACATTCAGAAAGCGGAAGAAAATGCAAGTGGATTTGGAATATCGGGAACCTATGAGATGACCATAAGAGAGTGGGAATGAAAAGGCACTCCGATTTCCGGAGGACAAATAAGAAATAATTTTGGATTTATGAAGATTTAGTATAAGAAAAATCGTTATATATTTAGAACATAAAAACATACGAATACATATTTGGGGGTTCTGCAATGAAAACTTTAGATGAATGTCAGAGACCATTAACCAGAGACGCAATAAAGTATATTGCTATGTTTACAATGTTATTAAATCATATAGCAGATATTTATGACTATACTCATTCAAAAAAGAAGTATTTCCTGCGTCTGATGATATTCGGTTTCATATCAGAAATTCCATACTGTCTGGCTCTTACGACAGAGGGTATTATTTCGTTTTGCGGTTTGAATATGATGTTTACCCTTTCCTTGTGCTTTGGATTGATATGGATAATAGATAATATGAAAAGCACTGTAATAAAAGTGATTTTTGCCGTTTTATTTATAGGATTAAGTATATTGTGTAGTTGGGCGATTTTAGCGCCAATTTATACATTGCTGTTTATTTGGGCTAAAAGTTCTGGGAAGCGGAAAAAAGTTGATTTTGCAATTTCAGTCTTATTATTTGGTTTTATGAACTTTTTAGGAGGCATAGAGCATTTCACAACGAGTGAAAATATTTTGTATGCGTTATTAAGTATGATTGGAATGGGACTAGCAGGTTTTTGTATCCTTTATTTATATAACGGAAAACAGGCAGTTAAAGGGAAGAAATTTTCTAAATGGTTTTTCTATACCTTTTATCCCGCACATATACTTATTTTGGGAATTATACGCATAACAATCATGTAACAACAATTTCAAATTTTAGGGGTATTCGTTTTGAAAAAAGTAGCATTTACAATTATGAAATTTATAGGATTTTTTATAGGATGGGCAATATTAACTTCCATATTGCCGTTATCATCTTCGGAAAATCCGGCTATATGGAGATTGTGGGCAGAAATTATGCCGCTGTTGGCAATGATAGCTTTTACCC